>CATPBQ010000289.1 GCA_955652795.1 uncultured Steroidobacteraceae bacterium
GCAGGGGCTTCTACCGCTATGAGGGACGCACACGCATCCCGGATGCGGACGTGGTGGCGCTCATCGAAGGGGTGTCGCGCGATCTTGGCATTCAGCGGCGGCGGATCCCGGATGAGGAAATTCTCGATCGGCTGCTGCACCCGCTGGTGAACGAGGGCGCGCGCATCGTGGAGGAGGGCATCGCCATTCGCGCCAGCGACCTGGACGTCGTGTATGTGAACGGCTATGGGTTCCCGGCATACAAGGGTGGCCCGATGTACTGGGCGCAGGAGTCGGGCCTGGCGCGGGTGGTGCAGACCATGCGCCGCCTGGCGCCGACGCATGGCGCGCGCTGGCGTCCTGCGGCGCTTCTCGAACGCCTGGCAGCATCGGGACAGGGCTGGAGCGGCTGATTATCATTGAGATAACGCCAACATTAGGGGGAGTTATGCAGCGCGCAATCACGGTCGCGGGGATGACGGCGACGATGGCCCTGACGAGTGCTGCGTACGCGGACACGCCGGCGCCGGACAGCCACGCCCCGCCGCAGGTGCCCACAACGGTGGCGGACTGGGCGCGCGGGGCGCGCCTGTTCCAGGAGCTGGGTGATTTTCACCGCGCGGTGACGACGGCTTCGGCGCCCGCCCAGCAGTATTTTGACCAGGGAATGCGCCTCCTGTGGGCATTCAATCACGATGAGTCGACCCGCTCCTTTGCCCGGGCCGCCGAGCTCGATCCGGCATGCGCCGCCTGCTACTGGGGCGTGGCGCTCACCGTCGGCCCGAACTACAACGTCCCGGCGATGGAACAGCCGCGTGCGCGCGTTGCCTGGGAGGCGCTGCACCAGGCGCAGGAGAACGCGGCGCACGCCTCGGCGGTGGAGCAGGCGCTCATCAGCGCGCTTGCGGCGCGCTATCCGGCGCCGCAGCCGCCGACGGACTCCGACGCCATCCTCACCGCCTACGCGGCTGCCATGCGCAGCGTCGCCGAGCGCTTCCCGGATGATCTCGACGTGCAGACCCTGTGCGCGGAAGGCGAGATGAACGTGCATGCCTGGAAGCTGTGGACGGCCGACGGCCAGCCGGTCGCGGGGACGCTGGAGATCGAAGCGCGGCTCGAGTCGGTGTTGAAACGCAATCCCAACCACCCGGGCGCTAATCACTACTACATTCATGTCATGGAGGCCTCACCCGATCCCGGCAAGGCGGTGGCGTCCGCCGAACGGCTGCGCGGCATGATGCCGGCGGCCGGGCATCTGGAGCACATGCCGGCGCACATCATGCAGCGCGTCGGGCGCTATGAGGAGGCGGCCGAGGCGAACCGCCGCGGTGTGGCGGCCGATCGGGCGTATTTCGAGGCCGCCGCGGCGCCGGATTACTACCCCATGTATCTCGCCCACAACTACTCGTTCCTGGCGTTCTCGGCGGCCACGGAGGGACGCAAGGCGGAGACACTGGCCGCGGTGCAGAACGTGGTGCAGACCGTCCCGCTCGACATGATGCTCGCCATGGGCGATTCGGGCTGGAACCTCACGCAGCAGTACGCCGCGCTGGTGCGCTTCGGGCTGTGGGACGAGATGATTGCGCAGCTGGCGCCCGATCCCCGGGCGAGCGGTCTGACGGCCGGTTATCTCTACGCCCGCGGCGTGGCGCTCGCCGCACGTGGCCGGATCGCCGACGCCAAGGGCGCGTTGGCCGAGTTGCAGAAGCTCGGCGCGGCGGCTCCGGCGCAGACACTGGCGGGATTCAACACCCTGCGCGACGTGGTGAGCGTGGCGCAGCCGATCGTGGCGGCGCGTATCGCTGCATCCGAGGAACGCCACGCGGAAGCGATCGCGCTCCTGGAGCAGGCGGTCGCAGCCGAAGACAAGCTGGCGTACAACGAACCGGCGGACTGGTTCTTCCCTGCCCGCCATCTGCTCGGCGCGCAGCTGCTGCTCGCCGGGCGGGCCGCGCAGGCGGAGCAGGTCTATCGGGAGGACCTGCGGCGCCACCCCAAAAACGGCTGGGCGCTGCAGGGACTCGCCGCGGCGCTCAAGGCGCAGGGCAGAGCCCGTGACGCCACCCGCACGACGCACGAGCTGGCTGCCGTGTGGCAGCACGCGGACATACAGCTGCCGGGTTCCGCTTTCTGGTTCGCGGGTGCTGACACCAGCGCTTGCGCCTGCCAGCACCAGGCGTCAGGGGAGCGGCAGCCGGGTCGTGAACTTCTTGGTGCGCAGTACAAAGCTGGTGTTGACTGAGCGCACCGCCCCGAGCTGCAGCAGCTGCGTCGACAGGAAGTGCTCGTAGGCCTCCATGCTGGCGGCGACGATGCGCAGCAGGTAGTCGTTCGCGCCGCTCATGGAGTGGCATTCGAGCACCTCGGGGCGCTCCTTCACGAGCTGATCGAACCGCCGCACCGATTCCGGGTGATGGTTCTCGAGCGAGACCACGGCGTACGCGAGAATCGGCAGGCCGATCGCCGGCGCCCGCAATAGCGTCGCGTAACCGGCAATGAATCCGGCCTCCTCCAGGCGCCGCAGGCGCCGCCAGCATGGCGCGGGCGATAGTCCGACGCGCTTCGCCAACTCCTGGTTGGAGATGCGCGCATCGGCCTGCAGCTCTTCGAGAATCCGCCGGTCGAGGCGGTCGAGGGTCCTGGTCACCCAAGCTTCTCTCTTGTGCTCTGAGAGCAATAATATTGCCAGAAGGGTGTCTAATGGCGCAATTGAAGCAAGGTAATTGCACAACTTAGAGCATAAGCTCACCCGCCATGTCTGCACGGCCTGTCGCGATTCCCAACGCCTCACGCGCAACAGAGGCGCCCGGGCACGCGAGCGACTGGGTCCGCGTGGCATCGCTGGTGCACGCCTCGCGCGCCCTCGATGACATCGAGGAGACCCGCCTCCTGCCCGAGCGCAAGGTGCTCTACCAGTTCTCCGCGCGCGGTCACGACCTGGCGCAGATCCTGCTCGGACTGCAGCTCACCGATGCGCACGACGGGGTGTCGGTCTACTACCGCTCGCGTCCGCTCATGCTTGCACTCGGCGTGAGCCTGGAAGATGCGGCCGCCGGCCCGCTCGCACGCAGCGGATCCTTCAGCGGCGGCCGCGATATCGGAGTGGTGTTCAATCTCCCGGGCCACGGCGGCCCGACCGTGCTGCCCGCGTGCGGCGGCGTCGGGACGCAGTACACACCGGCCGCCGGCTGGGCGCAGTCGATTCGCTATCGGCATGAGGCGCTGCGGGATGCCTCTTACGCGCGCAGCATTGCCGTGGTGTTGGGCGGGGACGCCTCTTGCGCCACCAACGGCTTCTGGTCGGCGCTCACCATCGCGACCACGCTGAAGCTCCCCATGCTCTTCTACATCGAGGACAACGGCTTTGGCATTTCCGTGAGCTCGCAGCTGCAGACTCCCGGTGGCAACATTGCGGCGAATCTGCGCTCGTTCGCCGGGCTGACCATCCTGGAGGGCGATGGGAGCGATCCGCCCGCGGCCGCTGAGCTGACGCGACGCGCGGTCGCGCAGGTGCGCGAGGAACGCACGCCGGTGCTGCTGCGTCTGACGGTTCCTCGCCTGTCCGGTCATTCCGGGCAGGACACGCAGGCCTACAAGTCGGCGCAGATCCTCAAGGATGAGCGCGCACGGGATCCGCTGACACACCTGCATGAGTTTCTGGTCCCCGCGGTGATGGCTGAGTCGGAATGGACTCGCCTGGCGGGCGAGGCGCGGCATGAGGTCGAGCAGGCGATTGACAGAGCTCTGGCGCGACCTCAACCGGACCCGGCGCAGCTGACGCGCCATGTCTTCTCGGGAAGTTCCGACGACGCGCACTCGCTGCAGGAGCAGGGCGGGCTCGCTCCCGAGGGGCACGTGTTCGCTCCTTCGCGACTGAGTGCGCAGCCAGAAGCTACGCGCATCAACATGCTGACGGCGATCCGCCGCACGCTCGATGTCGAGCTCGCCGCCAATCCCCGCATGCTGGTGTTCGGCCAGGACGTCGGCCCCAAGGGCGGCGTGCACGGCGCGACGCTTGGGCTGCAGGACAAGTACGGGGTGGCGCGCGTATTCGACACCAGCCTGTCCGAAGAGGGGATCATCGGACGGGCGGTCGGCATGGCGCTCGCCGGGCTGCTGCCGGTGGCGGAGATCCAGTTCCGCAAGTACGCGGATCCTGCGGCCGAGCAGTTGAACGACTGCGGGACCCTGCGCTGGCGCACTCACAATCGCTTTGCCGCGCCGATAGTGGTGCGCATGCCGGGCGGATTCTTCAAATGCGGCGACCCCTGGCACAGCCAGACAAACGAGGTCGCCTGGGTGCACGGTGTGGGCTGGCAGGTGGCAGTGCCCTCGAACGCGCAGGACGCGGTGGGCCTGCTGCGGCGGGCATTGCGCGGCAATGATCCGGTGATCTTCTTCGAGCACCGGGCCATGCTCGATGGCGCCTGGGCGCGGCGTCCTTATCCGGGCAACGAGTTCGTGGTGCCCTTTGGCGAGGCAGCGCTGCTGCGCGCCGGCGCCGAGGTGACGGTGGTCAGCTGGGGAGCCATGGTCGAGCGTTGCGAGCTTGCCGCCGCACGCTCACAGGTGGACGTGGAACTGCTCGATCTGCGTACCCTGTCGCCCTGGGACAAGGCGGCGGTGTGCGCGTCCGTGGAGAAGACCCACCGGTGCCTGATCGTGCACGAAGACAACCTGACCGCAGGCTTCGGAGCGGAAATTGCCGCGACGCTGGCGCAGGAGAGGTTCTTCAGCCTGCACGCACCGATCGAGCGGCTCGCCATGCCTGACATCCCAAGTCCCCACAGCCCACTGCTGCTCGATGCGGCGGTGCCGGACGTCGCGCGCATCACGCAGACCATTCAGCGGCTGGCCAGCCTGTGAGCATCCCATGAGCAGCGGCGTTGAAATCAGGGCTCCCGCGGAGCAGACCGAAGGCACGCGCTCGCAGATTCTGCGCTGGCTCAAGCAGGTCGGCGAGAGCGTCGCCGAGAACGAACCGCTGATCGAGATCGAAACCGACAAGGTCACGGTCGAAGTCGCCTCGCCCGGAACGGGCGTGCTGCGTGAGATCATCAAACACGAGCAGGAGGAGATCGCCCCCGGGGAACTGCTCGGTCGCATTGACACGGGCACGGCTGCCGGCGCGCTCGCCCAGGCGCCCGGGCCCGCCGCCGCTGCCGCGGCCCCGGCCGCGGCGAGTGCCAGTCCGATCGCTGTGCAGAGCGAGACCCGCGCGCCGGCGGCTCCCGGGGGGTTGAGTCCGGCGGTGCGACGCCTGATGAGTGAGCGCGGGGTCGATCCGACCGCGGTTCGCGGTACCGGGCCCGCGGGCCGCATCACGGTCGAGGACGTGCTGCGGGCGGCCCCGGGGAGCGCACCGGAACGCCGCCGGCCGGCTCCCGCGAGTGCCGCACCGCCCGGCGCCGCTGCGGACGCGGTGAGCCGGAGCCATCGCGTGCCGCACACCGCGGTTCGAAAGCGCATTGCCGATCATATGGTGCAGAGCCTGCTGCACACCGCGCCCCACGTGACGACGGTATTCGAGGCGGACATGACCGCGGTGCTCACGGATCGCGCGCGCCAGCGTGAGGAGTTCGCGCGCCGCGGGGCGCCGCTGACGCTCACCGCCTACTTCGTGCAGGCTGCCGTGGCTGCGATCCGCGCAGTGCCGGAAGCGAACAGCCGCTGGACCGACACGGCGCTGGAGATCTACGACTCGATCCATATCGGCGTGGCGACCGCGGTGGAAGGCGTGGGGCTGGTCGTGCCGGTACTGCACGATGCGGACGCGCGCGATCTGTTCGACACCGCGCGTGGGCTGGATGAGCTGGTGGGGCGCGCCCGCGCCGGCAACCTGTCACCGCCCGATGTGCGTGGTGGCACGTTCACCATTTCGAACCACGGCGTCAGCGGCAGCCTCCTGGCGGCCCCGATCATCATCAACCAGCCGCAGGCGGCGATTCTGGGAGTGGGCAAACTCGAGAAGCGCCCCGTGGTCGTGGAGGAGGGTGACGAGCAGAGGATCGTGGTGCGGCCGCGCTGTTACGTCACGCTGACCCTGGATCACCGCGTGATGGACGGCCACCAGGCCAATCACTTCCTGCAGGTGTTCGTGCAGAAGCTGACCGGCTGGCCGGCGTAGGATGGGCTGCCGTGTCCGGGCAGCAGCGCGCCACGGAGCTAGAACCCATCGAGCGCGCCAGCGAGGACGAGCTGCGCGCCCTGCAGCTGCAGCGCCTCAGGTGGTCGGTGCGTCACGCCTACGAGAACGTGCCCCTCTACCGGGGCAAATGCGAGGGCGCCGGCGTTCACCCGCACGACCTCAGGACGCTGGCGGACCTTGAGCGTTTTCCTTTCATGCAGAAGGACGATCTGCGCGCGGGCTATCCGTTCGGCCTGTTCGCCGTGCCGCGTGAGCAGGTGGTCCGCATCCACGCCTCGAGCGGCACCACCGGCAAGCCTACCGTGGTCGGCTATACCCGCCGCGACATCGATACCTGGGCAGCGCTGGTGGCGCGCTCCATCCGCGCCGCGGGAGGACGCCGCGGCGACATCGTGCACATCGCCTACGGCTACGGGCTGTTCACCGGGGGCCTGGGGGCGCATTACGGCGCGGAGCTCATGGGTTGCACGGTGGTGCCGATCTCCGGGGGACAGACCCAGCGGCAGGTGCAGCTCATCTGCGATTTCAGGCCCGACATCATCATGGTCACCCCGTCCTACATGCTCGCCATCGTGGAGGAGTTCCTGCGCCAGGGGCTCGATCCGGCGGCGACGTCGCTCCGCACCGGCATCTTCGGCGCCGAACCCTGGACCGAGGCGCTGCGTGCGCAGATCGAAAGCCGCGCGGGACTTCAGGCCCTGGATATCTACGGCCTGTCGGAAGTGATGGGACCGGGCGTGGCGAGCGAGTGCATCGAGACCAAGGACGGAGCGGTCATCTGGGAGGATCACTTCTACCCGGAGATCGTCGACCCCGCGACCGGGGAGGTGTTGCCCGAGGGCGCGCGGGGCGAGCTGGTGCTCACTTCGCTCACCAAGGAAGCCCTGCCGGTGATCCGCTACCGCACCCGCGATCTGACGTCGCTCCTGCCGCCGACGGCGCGCTCGATGCGCCGTATGGCAAGAATCACCGGGCGCTGCGATGACATGCTGATCATCCGGGGTGTGAACATGTTCCCGAGTCAGATCGAGGAGCTGGTCCTGAAGCTCCCGGGTCTCGCGTCCCACTACCAGCTCGAGCTCACGCGCGAGGCGCACCTGGATCAGCTGGCGGTGAAGGTGGAGTGTCTGGAGACCATCGCCGGCGATGGCCCGCTGCGCTCGCGCCTGCGGCATGACCTGCAGGGCAGCATCAAGGCGACCATCGGCATCTCCACGCAGGTCGTGGTTTGTGATCCAGGCTCTATCGAGCGCTCGGCGGGCAAGGCGCGGCGCGTCATCGACAGGCGGCCCGCGCGTTAGCAACGCGGGCGCGATCGGATTCCATTCGCACAGCGTTAATGTCGGGAACCTCTGGCTATAGATCGACGCCATAGTCAAGTGACCGCTTAACTATACGTCAGGGTCACTAGCCAATCATGAGCGACTGCGCCGGGCAAGGTCGTAGGCGTCATGCTCAGCCCCGCGCGATGCCGCCGAAGCGCGCGTGTGCCGCGGAGTTTGCGGGCGGCAAGGGCCGGTGCAGCCGGTGCGCGCTCACCGACAGGTAACTCTCGGCTGCGGGAAACACCCGGGCGTACAGGCGGCGGCATACCTCGTAGGCGCTGGCACCGACCCAGTTCGACGGCAACAGCGCCGGCGGCAGCAGCGGATCGCGCAGGTGAATCTTGCGATATTCATGGATCAGCAGCGTGCGGACCAGGAATGCGGTGTCGGCGGGGATTGCCGCGCCTGGACCCAGGAGCGACTCGACCGGTGCGAAACTTGCGACGAAGCCCCGGTAGCGGCGGGCGAGGTGCTTCAGATCCCAGCCGCGCGTCGCGAGCCGGCGGTCGTTGCCCAGATCGGTGCTGATGCCGTGCAGCAGCAGCGCATCTTCGGCCCCGCGTACATTGCGCAACCAGCTGCGTGCCTGTCCGGGGGTGCAGCCGGGATGGGCGAACAGGGAGGGGTTGAGCTGCCCGAAGCCGAGCCACTTCAGGTCCTCGCGCACCTGCGCGCGGCGCGGCCTTCCCGCAGGCACGACCACCAGCGTCCACTTCCCGTCCCACACCGAAGGACTCTCGCCGTAGATGCGCCGGGTCGCTTGCGCAAAGCGCTGCGCTCCGGTGCGCGTGAGGCGGTACTCGCTGCGGCGGCCGGAGCGCTTCGCGGCGAGCCAGCCGTCGCGCGCCAGCCGTGCAACTGCGGTGCGCACCAGACGCTCGGTGAGGCCGAAGGGCGCCGCCAGGCGGATCAGACTGCCGAGGGTGACCGCAGCGCCGCGCGGCGCGATCGAGTCGCCGAACACGGTGATGAGGAGCGAGCCCCCGCGCAGCGGGCGCTGCGCGCGAAAATTGCGCAGCAGGGCCCGGACGGGGGCGGGTAGCGGCGCGCTCGGATTGCGGTTCATGGCTGATAAAAATTGTGACACAAAAACCTGCGTCTCCGTGCTAGTCTTGTGTCATATCATGTACACCCAGGCGCTCGATACTCACGGTAAGGAACCCCTGCCCGCCGCCACGGGCGAGTCCGGGGCGCAGGCGCAGCGCTTTCAGGCGCGCGTCGATGCCGAGGACAAGATCGAGCCCAAGGACTGGATGCCCGATGCCTATCGCCAGACCCTGATCCGGCAGATCTCCCAGCACGCCCACTCGGAAATCGTCGGCATGCTCCCGGAAGGCAACTGGATCACGCGCGCGCCGAGCTTGCGGCGCAAGGCGGTGCTGATCGCCAAGGTGCAGGACGAGGGCGGCCACGGCATGTACCTGTATAGCGCCGCGGAGACGCTCGGCATTTCACGGGCGCAGATGTTCGAGCAGCTGCTGTCCGGCACCGCCAAGTACTCGAGCATATTCAACTACCCGACCCTGACCTGGGCGGACCTGGGCGCGATCGGCTGGCTGGTAGATGGCGCGGCGATCATGAACCAGATCCCCATCTGCCGCTGCTCCTATGGTCCGTACGCGCGCGCCATGGTGCGCATCTGCAAGGAGGAGAGCTTTCATCAGCGCCAGGGGTTCGAGATCATGCTGACGCTGGCGCAGGGGAGCGGTGCGCAGCGGGCGATGGCGCAGGATGCGCTGAACCGCTGGTGGTGGCCCTCGATCATGATGTTCGGCCCGAGCGATGCCGACTCCAAGCACACCGCCCAGTCGATGCGCTGGAAGATCAAGCGCTTCAGTAACGACGAACTGCGCCAGAAATTCGTCGACATCACGGTGCCGCAGGCGCAGTTTCTCGGGCTCGCGATCCCGGACCGGGAGCTGCGCTGGGATCCTGGCACGCAGCACTATCTGATCGGCCCGATCGACTGGAACGAGTTTCATGCGGTGCTCAAGGGCAACGGACCCTGCAACCGCGAACGGCTCGAGGCGCGACGCGCCGCCGATGAGGCGGGGCGCTGGGTGCGCGAGGCGGCGGCCGCGCACGCCAGGAAGCAAAGCACCCGCACGCCGCAGGCCCCGTAGAACCGGAGGCGTCATGAGTGAGGATTGGCCGCTGTATGAAGTATTCATCCGCTCGCGCTCGGGACTCGAGCACAAGCACGTCGGGAGCCTGCATGCCGCGGATGCGCGCATGGCGATCGAGCACGCGCGCGACGTGTATACGCGCCGCCAGGAGGGCGTGAGCATCTGGGTGATGCGCTCGGCGGATATCATCGCCTCGGATCCCGAAGAGGCCGACTCGCTGTTCGAGCCGGCACGTGACAAGGTGTACCGGCATCCGACCTTCTATGCCATTCCGGAAGAGGTCAAGAATCTGTGAGCGCGCGGACCTACGCGCCGAACGAGCGCGACCCGGCGCAGCAGGAGGCGCACTTTCGCTACGTCCTGCGCCTGGGTGACACGAGTCTTGTGCTCGGGCAGCGCCTGGGCGAGTGGGTCGGTCACGCGCCGGCGCTCGAGGAGGACCTGGGGCTCGCCAACCTCGCCCTGGATCTGATCGGGCAGGCGCGGCTGCTGCTCACGTACGCGGGCGAGCTCGAGGGCCGCGGGCGTGACGAGGACGCGCTGGCCTTTCTGCGTGATGCGCCGGAGTTTGCCAACCTGACACTCGCCGAGCAGCCGAACGGCGACTTTGGCCACACGATCGTGCGCCAGTGGCTGCTCGATGCCTGGCAGCTTGAGATCTATGAGGGTCTGCGGGTGTCCGCGGATACGCGTCTCGGCGCCATCGCCGCCAAGGCGATCAAGGAAACCCGTTATCACCATCGCTTTAGCAGCGGCTGGCTCATACGCCTCGGCGACGGAACCCAGGAGAGTCACGACCGTGTTCAGGCAGCGCTCGATTCCCTGTGGCGCTTCACCGCGGAACTGTTCGCGGCCGATGACGTCGATGAACGCATGAAGGCCGCCGCTATCGCGCCCGCGCTTACCGAGCTTGCACCACGCTGGTCGGCGCGCATCGATGAGGATCTGCGTGCCGCGACCCTCAAGCGGCCGGCGGCGCAACCTTACCCCTGGCATGGCAGGCGCGGCGTGCACACCGAGCACCTGGGGCACATGCTCACGGAGATGCAGCATCTGCAGCGCACCTATCCGGGCGTACGGTGGTGATCGAACCCGAGGCCGGACCCGGGCGCGAGCAGCTCATCTGGGCGCTGCTTGCCGGGGTGCCCGACCCCGAGATCCCGGTGCTGAGCATCGTGGACTTAGGCATCGTGAGGCACGTGCGGCAGGACGCCGATGGGCGGCTGCATGTCGGAATCACGCCGACCTACTCGGGTTGTCCCGCCACCGAGGTCATCCGTATCGCGGTGCGGGCGGCGCTGGATGCGGGGGGTCATGCCGACGCGGTGCTCGAGCAGGTGCTGTCGCCGCCCTGGAGCAGCGAATGGCTGACGAGTGCGGCGCGTGCCAAGCTCAAGGCCTTCGGCATTGCTCCCCCCGAAGAGCCGGTTTCGAGTCCCCGCCGCCTGTGGCACGCACCTCTGGTGCCGTGTCCGCGCTGCGGCAGCCGCGCGACCGAGCGCGTGAGCGAGTTCGGCTCGACGCCCTGCAAGGCGCACTACCGCTGCGGCGCCTGCCAGGAGCCTTTCGACTACTTCAAGTGCTTCTGAGATGCTGAAGTTTCATTCGCTCAAGGTCGCGCAGGTCGCTCCCGACGCGGAGGACGCGGTGGCGATCGCGCTGGAGGTCCCGGCGGAGCTGCGCGATGAGTATCGCGGCAGCGCGGGGCAGCACGTCGTAGTGCGCGTTCCGATCGAGGGCGAGGAAACCCGGCGCACTTATTCACTGGTGAATGCGCCCGGGGAATGGCCGCTGCGCATCGTGCCGCGCGTGCATGCCAGGGGGCGCATGTCGCGCCACCTGGCGGAGCAGCTGCGCCCCGGCGACCTGCTGGACGTTCTGCCGCCAAACGGCAGCTTCAC
>CATPBQ010000290.1 GCA_955652795.1 uncultured Steroidobacteraceae bacterium
GATGACAGCATGGCGGGGATCGCGCGCCGTATTCTCGCCGGCGCGCCGCAGCGTTTCGCGCTCGTGGGTTCGTCCATGGGGGGGTACATTGCCTTCGAGATCCTGCGCCAGGCGCCCGAGCGGGTCGCGAAGCTGGCGCTGCTCGACACCGCCGCCCAACCGGACACGCCCGAGCAGAGCGCCGCGCGCCGCGCGCAGATGGCGCTCGCCTCGGGCGGGCGTCTCGAGGAGGTGGTGGAGGCGCAATTCGTGCGTACCGTGCACGCCACGCGGCGCGATGACGCCGGACTGCGCGCCCTCAACCGGCTGATGGCCGAAGAGGTCGGTAGCGCGGCTTTCCTGCGGCAGCAGAGCGCCAACATGGGGCGCATCGACTCACGTCCGACGCTCAGCAGCATCCGCGCGCCGACCCTGGTGCTCGTCGGGGAGGGCGATGAGCTCACCCCGCCCGAGCGCGCCGCCGAGATGGCGCAAGGTATCGCCGCGGCGCGACTCGTGAGCGTGCCGCACTGCGGACACTTGTCCACTCTCGAACGGCCGCGCGAGGTGACGACCGCGCTGCTGGCGTGGCTGCAGGCCTGAGCCGCCGCCTGCCATGACGTCCGCCGATGCGCATTGGACGGTGCTGGTAGCCCATCCCGACACGTCGCATCACCCGGTGTCCGGCATCGCAGTCGAGGTGCGCCTGGCGAGCGCCACTACGCTGGTGTGCAACTACTCGCTGCACGGGGATGTTGGACGCGTGCGTGTGTCCGGCGCAGGTGCCGCTCACCGCGCTGATGGCTTGTGGCAGCACACCTGTTTCGAGGCATTCATCGCCGCGCAGGGTGTTGCCGGCTACTACGAATTCAATTTCTCCCCGACGCTCGACTGGGCGGCGTATCAGTTCACGGATTACCGCGACGGCATGGCGCCGGCGAACCTCACGCAGGCCCCGGGCCTGCACACGCGCCGATCTTCCCAGCAGCTCCACCTGACGGCGACCGTGCACCTCGCCGGACTTGCGGGGCTGTGCGATGCGCCTGCGCTGCGCCTCGCGCTGGCGGCGGTCATCGAAGACCATCGGGGCCAGCTGTCCTACTGGTCACTGGAGCATCCGCCGGGCAAGCCCGATTTCCACCATCCGGACGGCTTCACCCTCGAGCTGCGTCGCCCGTGAAGTTTGGTATCGACCGGCTGCTCGATGAACCCGGGCTGCGCAAGCCGCTCGCCGGGCGGCGCGTGGCGCTGCTCGCGCATCCCGCCTCGGTGACGCGCGACCTGAAGCATTCCTTCGACGCACTGGCGGCATCAGGCGACGTGCAGCTCGCCGCGGCGCTCGGCCCGCAGCACGGCCTGCGTGGCGACAAGCAGGACAACATGATCGAGTCGCCGGACTACCTCGATCCGGTGCACCACATCCCGGTCTTCAGCCTGTACGGCACGGTGCGGCGCCCGACCGCGGCCATGATGGACAGCTTTGATGTGCTGCTGATCGATCTGCAGGACCTGGGCTGCCGGATCTATACCTTCATCACCACGCTGCGTTACGTGCTGGAGGAGGCAGCCAGGAGGCACCAGGCGGTGTGGGTGCTCGACCGGCCCAATCCCGTCGGGCGACCGGTGGAAGGGCTGACACTGCGGCCGGGCTGGGAGAGCTTCGTCGGCGCCGGCGCACTGCCGATGCGCCATGGGCTCACCATGGGGGAGCTGGCACGCTGGTTCGTCGCGACGCTGCGTCTCGACGTCGACTGCCAGGTGGTGCCGATGCAGGGCTGGCAGCCGCAGGCCCCACCCGGGCACGGCTGGCCGGTGCGCGAGCGCACCTGGGTGAATCCGAGTCCCAACGCTCCGAATCTGTGGATGGCGCGCTGTTATGCCGGTGCGGTGATGCTCGAGGGCACGACGCTGTCCGAGGGCCGCGGCACGACGCGGCCGCTGGAGCTGCTGGGCGCACCCGATCTCGATGTCCCGGCGCTGTTGGCGCAGATGCGGGCGCTGGCGCCGGCGTGGCTGCGGGGTTGCCGGCTGCGCCCCTGTTGGTTTGAGCCCATGTTCCACAAGCACGCCGGCAAGCTGTGCGCGGGATTCCAGGTTCACGTCGAGGACCCCGCTTACTACGACCACGAGGCGTTCCGGCCTTGGCGGCTGTTCGCGCTCGCGTTCAAGGCGCTGCGGCGTCTGCGACCCGACTATCCGCTGTGGCGGGATTTCCCTTACGAGTACGAACACGGCCGTCTGGCCATCGACGTGATCAGCGGCGGCGAACTGCTGCGACGCTGGGTGGATGACCCGGCCGCGACTCCCGCCGACCTGGACGCGCTGGCGGGGGCCGACGAATCCGCCTGGCGCGTGGAACGGCAGCAGGCGCTGCTTTACTGAGCGCTCCGTGCCGATGTGCGCATGGAACGCTCCAGGGCGACTATCAGGATCGTGCTGGCCGCGTACTGCAGAAAATGCGTGGGCCATTTCCCGTCGAGGACCGATAGCGCCTGTGCCCAGATCAATACGCCCAACAACAGGCAGGCCCCGGCCTCCTGGGTCCTGCGCCAGCTCAGCAGCAGCGCGCCGGCAATTTCCGCGCTGGCCAGCGGGACGATCTGATGCGCACCTTCGTGCCCCGCCACGAGAGCCTGCAAACTAGCGACGATGATGAGCGCCGCGAAGGCGAAGCGGTAGAGCGCCAGAATCCGCCCGGGGCTCATCGGCCGGGATCCGGGAGGAGGAACGTGCGTCGGGCGAGCTCGCTCGCGAGCCGTTGCGGATGATAACAGCGTGCGACTGCCGACTTATCCAACAGATCCGGATTGTCGCGCGCGAAGGCGGTGAAATCCGCAACCGGGCGGCTCTCCACCCGTTCCGAGATCAACGAGAGAAACGCAATGGTGATGGTCTGATGGAAGGCCTGCGGCTTGCCGGCCCGCGCGGCCATGGCGCGCAGCGCCCGGGAGTAATGCAGCACGGTCTCCGCGAAGTCATGGCGGCGCAGCATCTCGAACGCCATGCGCACATGCTCGCGATGCGGAAAATGCGCGGCATCCACCTCGCCGCGTACAAAGCGCTCGAGCTCGGGGCAGTCAGCGCCCATGCTCGTGCGCCTCGCGCAGCTGGTGAGAGTCCCGGGCGGTGAGGTCGAGCCCGTACACCGCCTTCAGCGCCCTGATCTTCTTCATGGTGGCCGTGGAAAACGGCGCCTTGCCTTCGAAGGCGTGCAGCACAATTCCCTCGAGCAGGTCGCCGAGCGACAGGTCGAGCTCCGTCGCCAGCGCCTTCAGCACCTTCAACAGCCGGCTCTCCAGGCGCACGCCGGTCTGGGAACGGGTGATTTCTTTCATGAAGCACATGTTACCAAGGTAACAATATAACAACAAGAGCCCGGCACCGGCGGCGCGCTGCCGGCGCCAGCGCGTGCCGCTGTCGGGCGCGGCGCCGGGCGTGGGC
>CATPBQ010000291.1 GCA_955652795.1 uncultured Steroidobacteraceae bacterium
GGCGCGGATCACGCGTGGACGCCTTGAGAAAGTGCGCACGCGCAGTCTCAGCCCCCGCGTCATCTCCCATTGCCGTCAGGTGATCGGCGAGGGCACGCCAGGCATCGGGCAGATCGGGATGGAGGGTCACCGCCGTGCGGAGCTCTGCTACCGCATCCTCGCCCCGTGCGAGTGCGCCCAGGGTCACACCGAGTTCGAAGTGGGCTGCGGCCCAGCGGGGTTGAGCCACGGCCAGCGGCGCGAGCACGGAGAGTGCCGCGGCCGGATCGCCGCTGTTGCGGCGCGCAATCCCGAGGACCAATGAGGCGTTGGGATGACCGGGGACGGCGTTCAGAATCTCGCCGGCCTGTTCCGCCGCCAGCAGCGGGTCGCGCTCGAGCAGGCGCACGGCGTGGGCGAGCGCGACGTCAAGCGATCCCACCGGCTCGGCTGCGCCGCTCCCCACATTCATGTGCCAAATCTACCACGACCGGGCGAATCCCGGCCACGCGCTGTGGGACGTCGCGCGGGTACGCCGCGCAAAACAGCCGTGTCGCAAGTGATCAAGGATCCGGAGCGCGTTGTCAGGCCGCCGCAACAAGCGGGCGCGAGCCCGCCTGCGCCTCGGACGCAGCCGTCGCACCCCGGCGCGGAACTCTGCGCAGGTGGCATCGGCGTGGCGAGGCCGTTCAGCCTCGTTTAATGTTGCCTCTCGTGGACATCCGCGAGGCAAGCCGAGCTTATGAGCGCTGGCTCGGCGAACGCGTGCCGCTGGTGCGGGCGGATCTCGCTCTCAAACACCGCCTGATGTCGAAGGACGTCTTTTCCTTCCTGCGGGCCACCTTCTACCGCTGGGCGCAGCTCTGGCCGGACGTTAGCCACGAACTCGCAGACGCGCCTGCGGTGCTGGCGGTGGGTGACCTGCACCTGGAGAATTTCGGCACCTGGCGCGATGCCGAGGGTCGTCTGATCTGGGGCGTCAACGACTTCGACGAGGTCGTGACCCTGCCCTACACCCAGGATCTGGTGCGCTTGGGTACCAGCGCGCTGCTCGCCGTGGAGGAATCGCGTCTCACGCTCTCGGCACGCCGCGGCTGCGAATCGATTCTCCAGGGGTACACCGAGTCGTTGCGCACCGGGGGTGGCGCCGCAGTGCTGGCGGAACGCTATAGCTGGCTGCGCGATCTTGCGGTGGCGCGCCTGAAGGACCAGCGCCCCTATTGGGACCACATGCGCTCGCTGCGCACCGTTTCGGGGCGGGTGGATGAGCGGGTGCGGCGCCTGCTCGTGGCGGCGATGCCGGCGCGCGGACTGGATGTACGCGTGGCACACCGCCAGGCCGGGGCCGGGAGTTTGGGCAGGCTGCGCATCGTGGCCCTCGCGAACTGGCTCGGCGGCATGATCGCGCGCGAAGCGAAGCCTCTCACGGCTTCGGCGTGGCTGTGGGCGCGCAATGCACCTCTCGCGGGCCCGCGCTACGCCGAGCTCATCGGGCGCGCAGTACGTGTTCCGGATCCCTTCCTCGCCGTACACGGCGAGTGGCTCATCCGCCGTCTCGCTCCCGACTGCAGCCGCATCGAGCTCGCGAGCCTGCCGCGCGGGCACGATGAGAATCGGCTGCTGTGGATGATGGGCTGGGAAACTGCCAACATGCACATGGGCAGCCCTCACCAGCGCCGCAGCATCCTCGCCGATCTTGGGCGCAGGAAGAAGACCTGGCTCACCAAAGCCGCCGAGCGCATGTCCGAAGCCGTCAGCCGCGACTGGCGCAAGTGGCGTACGGCGATCCGGTCAAGCCAAGGGCGGTGAGACGTGAAGGATCTGACGCAAGGCTCCATTACGCGGCAGCTGGTGGCGATGGCGGTGCCGATTGCGATCGGCATGCTGTTTCAGACCCTGTATTTCCTGGTGGACCTGTACTTTGTCGCGCGGCTCGGGGACGGCGCGATCGCCGGCGTCAGCACCGCCGGCACCGTGACCTTCGTGATCCTCGCGCTGACGCAGATGCTCGGCGTCGGCACCGTGGCGCTGGTCTCGCACGCGGCGGGCCGCAAGGACCAGGCCGAGGCCAACCTGGTGTTCAATCAGTCCGTGCTGCTGTCGGCGATCTGCGGCGTGCTCACGCTCGCGGCCGGGTTCCTCGTGGGAGCTCCCTACGTGCGCGCGCTCGCGGCCGATCCGGCCGCCGCCGCCGCGGGCGTGGCTTACCTTTACTGGTACACCCCGGGGCTCGCGCTGCAGTTCGCGCTGGTGGCGATGGGGTCCGCGCTGCGCGGCACCGGCATCGTGCAACCCACCATGATCGTGCAGATGCTGACCGTGATACTGAACACGGTGCTGGCGCCGGTGCTGATCGCCGGCTGGGGCACGCATCATCCGCTCGGCACGGCAGGTGCCGGACTTGCCAGCAGCATCGCAGTCGCGTTCGGGGTGGTGTTCCTGTGGATTTACTTTGCGCGCCTGGAGCACTACGTCGGGCTGCGCCCCGATCAGTGGGGCCCGCGGCTGCCGGTCATCCGGCGCATTCTCAACATCGGCCTGCCCGCTGGGGGCGAGTTCTTGATGCTGTTCGTGATCCTCGGCGTGATCTACTGGGTGATCCGCGGCTTCGGACCCGCCGCCCAGGCAGGGTTCGGGGTCGGCGGTCGCGTGATGCAGGGGCTGTTCCTGCCGGTGATGGCGATCGCCTTCGCCGTGCCGGCGGTAGCGGGTCAGAACTTCGGCGCGCGCCAGTACGCGCGGGTGGCTGAGACCTTCCGCAAGGCGGTGCTCCTGAGCAGCGTGCTGATGCTGGCGATCACGCTCCTGTGCCAGTGGCGCTCGGAATGGTTCATCGAGCTGTTCACGCGCCAGCCGGACGCGGTGGCGGTGGGCGCGGGTTACCTGCGGATCATCTCCTGGAACTTCGTCGCCACCGGACTCATCTTTACCTGTTCGGGCCTGTTCCAGGCGCTCGGCAACACCTGGCCGTCACTGCTGAGTTCCGCCTCGCGACTGCTCACCTTCGTGCTGCCCGTGGTGCTGCTGTCCGGGCTGCCGCATTTCACACTCACGCGGGTGTGGTACTGGTCAGTCGCGACGGTGACGCTGCAGGCGCTGACCAGCCTGGTGCTGCTGCGGCGGGAGTTTCGGCGCAAGCTCGCCGCGCCGCCGGCTGCCACCGGCGGCGCACCCGCCGATGCCGTGCCGGTGGCTTCGGCCGCGGACGGCTGAAGGCGCCCGCGCTTACTTCGGCTCCTGTCCCGGCTGCGGATCGGAGAGCGGGTACGACTGTGTGCTGCTCGCCGGTGCAGGCGCTGGCGGCGGCGGGGCGGACGCGCCGGCCGCCGAGGCCGAGCGCTGCGGAGCTGGCGCGCCGGTGCTCGCGGCCACGGCCGCGAGGAAGCGCCGCACCGACTCATCCTCGCTCGTCACGGCACCGGAGATGATATCCCCCGAAGCGACACCGGGCTTCCTGTAGAAGGCCGCGTTCGCCTCGTCATCGATGGTGATCGCCGTGCCATCGAGCGCCAGTCCCGCGAACACGCCACGGCTGCGGGAGTAGGAGTAGACCTCCGCCTTGAAGCTCGCATCCGTGCTGGCCTCTGCCTGACGTCCGACCGGTCCCGCAGCGACCGAGGCATCGGCGCCGAGCGTCACCTTGCCGCCGTTGATGCCTTCCACGCCCTTGGGTGTGGTGATCACCAGGACAATGTCGGTGGATTGCACGCCCCACTGCCAGCCGAAGCTGCCGCCCGTCATGGTGATGAACACCGGGTCGGTGAAGCGCCCCTGCTTGTCGCGCACCACCAGCACGCCGTGGCCACGGCGCCCGCCGGCGAAGAACGCGACCTTGGTGAGGTCGGGAATGACCACGATGCCGTAAGCGCGTTCGAGCAGGCGAACGGGAATCGCCTCGTCGCGCGATCCGCGCAGCTCCTCCAGAACCTGACTCGCGGTCAGGAGGCGCCCCTGCTCGCGCGCCTGCGCGTGAGCGCCGGGGCAGGCCCCGGCCAGGACGACACCGGCGAACAGCATCAGGAGAGAAGAGCGGATATGCATGGTGGGGAATCCTTTTCATTGGCTGTCGCCGCTTGACGACAGGCGCGAATGAGCAGTAGCAACCGGATGCGAAGCTTAACTCAGTCACGCGCCGCTGCGCAGCGTCGCGCGCGAATCCGCCGCGCTTGCCGGTTCAGTGCCGGTTCAGCGCCGCGGGGACCGGATGCGGCTAGAACCAGATCGAGACGAACACCTGGAAGATGTTCGCGTTGAGTTTGTAGAGGGGCTCGTTGCCGGCGCCGTAGGTGCCGGCCAGCAGCGCGTTGCGAAAATCGCCGTAATCGACCATCAGGTGATCGACGCGCACGCTGGCGCTGCTCTTGGTGATCCAGTGCACGCCCGGCACCATGAATTGATACGACGCGCCCGCGCCCAGGGTGTAACTGTGGAAGGCGGCGAGCTCGCGATCGCGGCCCATGAAGTTCTGGTAGTCGGCGCGCGGGAACAGATCGCTGTAGAAGTCGGCGGCGCCCTGGCGGTAGTAGCGCAGGCTGCCGTCGAAAATCCAGTGCTTCCACACCGGATGGGTGTAATCGAGCTCGACGGTGTGTGCGAGGATGCCCCAGGTGTCGCGGAAGAAGCGGTACTGGCCGGTGAGCGCCGCCCGGTACGGCAGGTAATACTTCAGCTGCGCTGAGGCGGCGTTGCTGGTACGCGTGTTGGGATAGACCTGATCGGCGAGCGTAAAGCCCGCACCCTGGCCCGGTGAGAGATAGCGGATCTTGCGGTAGGGATTGGCGAGATACCCCTGGTCCGTGAGCAGCTCGTAGTTGAAGCCGAGAATGGCGTTGCGCGTCAGGATCTGGGTCAGCGACAGCGAATAGCCGCGGTGATCGGCGCGCTGGTGGAAGGTGGGATCGTTCTCGAGCACCCCGCCCGGGGTCTTGATGTCCCGGAACACCCGGTCCCAGGCGCGCCGGTAACCCAGCGTGATCGTGGTCAGATCGCCGAACATGTCCTGGCTGACCGCGAAATAGCTGGTGTTCGCCTTGTAGTCGGGCTCCTTGCTGGTGATGAAGCCGGCGCTGTAGGTGGACTTGCCGTGCAGGTAGTCCGCCCCCAGGCTCTCCTGCTTGCGGGTCTCGTGATACGGGCTCGCGGAGAGCTTCACGTCGATCGAAGCGCTCGAGATCATGTCCTCGTAGTAATTGGCGGACAGCGACAGGTTGTCGCCCACTTTCTTGCGCACCAGCACCGACGGACCTTCGATGGTGATGTCCCCGCCGTTGTAGACGTGCCAGAGGACATCGGCGCGATCCTCGGGGAGCACGCCGCCGAGTGCAGGGGCTGCGATCACGCACAGCGTGAGCAGCGTGCGCGTGAAGGGGCTCAACCCCGCTCCGCGGCGCGTGTGCGCGCAGCGCGCCTCCCGGGTCAATTGCATCCGCAGCCGCCGCCCACCGACCCCGTTGCCCCGCGGGCGCCCTCGCGGGTCTCGAACACGTGTTGCAGGTACATGCTGGAGATCGAATCGCGGTTGAAGGACATGATGGGATCGGCGAAGTGCTCGCGTTCGTAGGGCTTGACCCACGGAGTGGGCGCCGCGCAGCCGGCGAGCGCGGCCAGCAGCAGTGCCGCCGTCAGGGCCCGCATCAGCGTCACTGTCAGGCTCACGCTCGGCAAGCCAGGCGATACGCGCATCGCGCTACTCCCGGATCAGGCTGCGGATACTGTCGAGATACTCATTCTCGTCACCGGGCTTGTAGCCCCGGTGCAGCATACGCAGTTTACCGCTGCGGTCGATGATCACGGTGCTGGGCATGCCGGCGACGTCGTAGAGCTTACTCACCTTACTCTCCTTATCGTAGAGGATGGGGAAGGTCACCGGCGTGTCCTTCAGCCAGTCGTCGGCCGCCTTCGAGTCCGGCTCCACGTTAACGCCGAGCAGTGTGAATCCGAGCTTGTTGTACTTCTTATAGATGCTCTCGAGCAAGGGCATCTCCTGGCGGCAGGGGCCGCACCAGCTCGCCCAGAAATTGATCATCACCACCTGGCCGTGATACTGCGCGAGGCTCACGTCCCGGCCGCCGCGGGTGCCGAGCGTGAACTGCGGTGCCGGGCCGCCGCCGGCAGAGCCCGCCAGCGCCGGCACGGCGATGGCGAGCGTGGCGGCAATGGCTGCGATACGGTTCTTCATCGTGCGTCCCTCTAGAAGAAGACGGTCGTGCCAATACGCGCCTCGAGGTTGTTGGTGAGTTTGGTGGTGCCCAGCAGGCTCGACTGGAACACGCGGTCCTGCACCGTGATGTGCAGCGCCAGCCAGTCTGTCGGCACGACACGGTAGCCGGCGCCAAAATTCACCGTGAACTTCGTATCCCCGGCGAAATGAGTGCCGCCGATGCCGCCGAGGAGATAGAAAGCGCTCGTCATGGCGACGCCACGACCGATAAAGGCCTCGCCTGGCAGGAAGTTGTAGCCCAGTGACAGGTCGTAGTACGTGAAGCGCCTCTCAGACTCGGTAATCAGCTGAATGTTACCGCCCAGGGTCTCGAAACTGGTGCGCCCGCCGCGCGCGCGCCCGGCCTCGCCCTGGAAGAAGAAGTCCTCGGTGATGTGGTAAGCGGCGGTGATCCCGTAGACCGGATGAGTGCCGAAATCCTCGATCGACAGCGCACCGTAATCGAGACCCATCTCGACGTTGGAGCTCCTGATGCGCGGCACCTTGATCTTGCGCCGCGCCACCTCCGGCTCGATCACACGCGGCGGCACGTTCTCATCCGGCGGCGCTTCGCTCCCCGCCGGCGGCGCGCTC
Organism: uncultured Steroidobacteraceae bacterium; assembly: GCA_955652795.1. Classification (GTDB taxonomy): domain Bacteria; phylum Pseudomonadota; class Gammaproteobacteria; order Steroidobacterales; family Steroidobacteraceae; genus 13-2-20CM-66-19. Next base: position 6,773 of record CATPBQ010000291.1, read on the forward strand.
TGCGCTCCCGCGGCACGGCGTTCGGCGCGATGGTGATACCAGTCGCGCACCGTGGCGCAGCCGGGCAGCGCCGCCAGCAGCGCCGTCAGAAGAAGAACGCGAATCCCAGTTTCCATTCGTCTGCTTCCTCGTTCTGGTTGCGCTTCGTGAACACGTAGTGGCTCTTGTATTCGCCGCGCAGAAAGAAGCGCCGCGTGAGGTAGTAGCGTACACCGCCGCCGACATAGGCCGTCGTCTCGGTGCGGTTGGCGGCCTGCACCAGAGTCGCCTTGGGCTCGACATGCACCAGCCCCAGGCCGAGCATCAGGAGCGGCGACCAGCGTGCCTCGGGCGCGATCACATGCGTCAGCCCCACATCGCCGGTGACGCCGTTGGAGAACTTGCCGAGGAATTGTCCGACCGCGCCCTCGAGCGCCAGCTGCGAGTTGAACGACAGCGAGCCGTAACCGGAAACCTGCGTCGCACCGCCGTACTGCCCCGCAAACATGCCCAGCTCGAAGCGGTGCGAGGTGAAGCCGGCGCGGTCGCCGACACTGAACTTGAACGGCGAGCCGTCCGCCAACACCGTCTTCTGCATGTCCTGTTGCGAGGCCCAGCCTTCCACGCCGTGCTCGGTGCGCACCTTGAACCAGTCGGTGCGCCGGAACAGCACATCGACGCTGGCATCGCGTGGCACGACGTGAAACACCGGATAGCCGCGGCCGGGACCGGTGTGCAGCTCCAGGTACGGCTGGTTCACGAACAGCTGCAGGTACTCGCGCGCGCCGCCCACCGCGGGCGTCAGCAGCAATCCCAGCAACACGAGGCCCGCGAGCGCGACCTGGCGCAGCCGCGCGATCAATTCCGTCCTTCGCTCAATTGACCGGCACCGCGGGATCGAACGGGTTGTTGAAGTACTGCGCGCCAATATCCAGCCACTCCGACAACAGGCGAAGCTCCGCCGGGCTCAACCAGCCCGCATGCGTGCTTCCGGAACCCGTTGCGAAGCGGTTCAGAAACTGGGCCGACAGAGCGCCATTCGCGCTGCCCGCATTCAGGTATGGACCCACGGACGGTCCCGGGGCGCCCATGATAACTGTGTTGTGCGGGAACAGCAGCTGGCGATAGGAGGTCAACTCCTGCGGCACGTCGTTGGAGGCGGAACTGGTCAGATCGAGATTGCCCGCCGGGGTCTGCGCCGCACCCGCAGCATTTTTCGGGTTGTGGCAACCTGCCTGCGAGCAGCTGTGATCGACGAGGGCCCCGCCAACGGTGGCGGGTCGCGCCACATCCCATAGTGCCTGGATGTGCTTCGGGTAGTTGATCACGATGCGGCAGTTGGCCGCCCAGGCAGTCACGCACACCGCGCTGGTCGGAAATGGCGTCATGAACTGGGTCGCATCGTCGTAGCGGTAGTTGATCGGCGCGCCGGGCGTCGCCTGCGCCGGGTCCGTCCACACGTCGGTGTAGATCACATTGACGCCCGGCACCATCTGCTTGCAGAGCGGGGAGTCGCTGGCGCAGCTGATGCGCATGCGCGCCTGCGCCATGGTCTCGCCGGCTTGCGGGATGAAGGCGCCGGCGCCTGCAAGGGTATGCGGGAAAGGCATGCCGCTCGCCGCGGCCCCGCCCCACGCCGACGCGAACAGGCCCGCCCGACCGTGCGAGATCGGGCGCTGGGCGCTCGCCGGCAGATGGCAGCCGTTGCAGGACACCACCTCGCCCGGCTTCACCTGCAGCCACACACCCTGCGCCGGTGTGATGCGGCGCGCGTTGGCATCCAGCACGCTCATGCGGAAGGCGACGTTCGCCGGCACCTCGATGCGCACCGAGCCGTCGGGCTCGATGGGCGCGTAGCCGAGGATCTCGAGCATGGAGCCGCTGGCGCCGAAGGCCGCGGGGGAGAGATTCACGACGGTGCGGTCAGGAATCGAGACCGCCTTCTCCAGACGCAGGAAGCGCGCCGGACGCGCGCTCGCGGCGGTCTTGGCGGAATCGGCGACCGTAGCGATGTTGGGGTTGGCGGTGTCGCGGCCGTCGATGTCATAGACACTTCTTATATCGATTACGCCCACGCGGGCGTCCACCAGGTTCTGGTCGACGTCGACCCCCGGCACCTTGTCGAGGATGATGTTGGGAAGCTTGCGCGGCTGCGCCACCGCCACGTCCGTGACCATCACGCCCTCGACCGGCGGCATGATCGGCATGAGGGTGTTCTGCTTCGGATCGAACATCCACACGCTGTACAGCGGCGGCGCGGTCTGCGGGTTCGGGGCGGCGAGTGCGCTGGAGGTGCACGGCACGATCGGCGGCGGAGTCTGCGTGGTGTCGAGCAGCCGGCACTGTGTCCAGCTGACGAGAATGCGGCCGGTGCCGTCCTGCAGCGGGTAGGCGGAAATGAAGCGCCCGCCCGGTGACGGACCCGGGATGGTCAACACGTCGTTGGGGGTGGCCGGCGTCTGCGCCGGGCCGGGGAGAGCGGCGTTGGCGAGCAGCGGCTGGGTGTTCTCGACGAAGTGAGCGCCGTCGATGATCACCAGGTTGCCGCCGAAGTCGACGTCGGTGTACTGGCGCATGAGCGCGAGGATGCGGCCATCCTGCATCTGCCGCGGGTGCACGAACTCGACGACGGTGTTGTTGGTACCCGTCATGTGGCTGTTGGCGCCGTAGTACAGCTCGAGATCCGTGCCGTCGGGATTGGCCGTGTACAGGTGCATGGCGTCCTTGCCAGGCGCGTGATCCCAGCGGCTCCACAGTACCCGGCCGTCTGCCAGCACGGTGGCGTCGCGGTCGTGACTCTGGTTGAAGGAGATCTGGTGAACAGCAGTGCCATCCGCGTTCATGACTTCCAGTACGAACGCCGGTTCGGTGCGCTCCTCGTCCTGCGCCGGGAACTGCGGTTTGCCCTCATCGAGCAGGATGCCCTGTGACTGCGTCTGGCGCGTGGAGGAGAACACGATGCGGCCGTCGGGCAGGTAGTGGGGCGAGACGTCGTTGACGGTGAGCGGATCGGGGTCGCTGGCGGGGTTGATGACTGCGTGCAGGGTGTTGCTCGCGATCACGTACTCATAGATGCGCCACGACGGCGGCTTCTTGGGATCCTGGTTCATGACGAGCGGGCCGCGCATGGCGAACACCACCCGGGTGCCGTCGGCGGAAGCGTCGACGTCCTTCACGTCCCAGCTGGCGCCGGCGGTGAGGCGCGCGGTGATGTTGGTCTCCGTTGCGCTCGGCGAGGCGGCGGCGCGCTCGTAAAGATCCGCGGACGGCACCGCATCGCGCAGGATTCGGAGGTCGTCCTGCTGCACGGTGCCGGCGTTGTTCAGCGGCACCTGGCGCTTCACGTAGAAGACGGGAAAGTCGACCGTGGCGGGATCGGCGACCTGGCTGTTGGCGATATTAACGCTGCCGCCGCCGCTGCAGGCGGCGAGTCCCGCCGCGAGCGCCGCTGTCAGCAGCGCGATCGCACCCCGTGCGCATCGCATCAGATTGTGCCGGCCGCGCTGCGCGTTCATGTGCGCCTCCCCAGCTACGCGGACTCTCCGCCGCCGGTGAATGTAACGTAATTCGAGGTCGTTCTGAGTACTAATCGCCATAACTGTCACCATAAACGCCGATCCAATCGCGGTGCGGCGGTGCGCCTCGCGGTTCTAATAGGCCCGCGGCGTGGCGCGCCCATCGCGCTACTAGCTAAGCGTCCGATCGCAGCCACGCCGTGACCGGGCTCGCAGTTCCCCGCGCAATGATCCATGCGGACCAACAACCAAGGCGAGTGTCGGCGATCGGCGACGTCCGCCGGTTGAGACATTCGGGGCGGGGGTCGAGCAACCGTATAGTCCGCAGCGCGCTTCGAGCAGTATTGGGAGTTGACGAGCGCTATGAATGTCAGACTGAACAAGGCACAGGTCATTTCGGGCGGTGCGCGCCGCGCGCGCGCCGGCGCTGCGCTGCTGCTGGCGCAGCTGGCGATCTGCGCCCACGCCGGACCCAACGAGCAGGCGAAGCGCATCTACGAGCGCATCGCCGGCGAGCCGCCGTCGCCGACCGAGCTCGCGCAGATGGCCGCTGTCATCAGCAGCTGCGGCAGCTCCGGGTGCGCCCCGGGCAGCCCGGCGCTGGTGAAGGCAGCGCAGACCGCCACCAGCGCGCCGGGGTTCTATAACGTGACGCTCAAGAACCTGGTGATCCCCTGGACCAATCGCGACCAGACGGTGTTCGCGCCGTTCAACGACTACGCCGCCACCGTCATCGGCATGGTGCACGACGACCTGGCGTTCAACACCGCCCTGTCGGACGATATTCTCTACATCGTAAACGCGCCCGGGCTGCCGGCGCCCTCGGCCGCGAACAACAACCACTACGCCAGCGCGGAGACCAACGGCGTTGATTTGAGCACCGCGCTCAGGCGCA
>CATPBQ010000292.1 GCA_955652795.1 uncultured Steroidobacteraceae bacterium
GAACGAGAACGCGCGCCGTGCCGCCGTCGAAGTGCTGAACGAGATCGGCAACGCCAAATCCGTCAAGTACCTGCTCGAGGCGCTCAAGGACAGCGACTGGTGGGTGCGCAGCCGCGCCGCCGATGCGCTCGGCAAGATCGGAGGCCCGAAGGTGATCGACGCGGTGTTGCAGCTGGTGCGCGACAAGGACGAGGACATCCGGCGCGCGGCCATCGAGATCCTCAACCAGACCAAGGACGAGCGCGCGGTCGACTCCCTCATCCAGGCAACGCGCGACAGCGACTGGTGGGTCAGCGAGCGCGCCGTAGACGCCCTGGCGGAGATCGGCAGCAAGCGCGCATTGCCGCGCCTGATGGAGATGCTGCAGGCCCCGGCCAACCCCAAGGCCATACCGATCGTGGTGCGCGCGCTCGGCAAACTCGGCGACAGCAGGCTCGTGGACACGCTGCTGCCGCTGATCGGCAGACCGGAGCGCGAGATCCGCATCGAGGCGATCCAGGCCCTGTCGCGCGTCGCCGACGAGGCCCGCGCCGGGCAGGTGCGCGAGGAGCTGCAGGCGCAGGTTGCTTCACCCGATCAGACCATCTCGCGCATGGCGGCGCTGGCGGTGACCGAGCTCGACAACCGCATCGCCGATATCACGTCGCTCGCCTCCGAGGTGGCGCCGACGGCGGCGCAGGCGGGCGTGCGTCCGCCGCAGCCCACGCCGGCCGAGGCAGCCAGGACGCTGCTGATCTCCGACCAGGCGCTCGCCCAGGCCACCAAGCAGGCGGACGCCGTGGCCCGGCTCGACATCCAGACCCTCAAGGCGGGCGACATCATCGAAGGCCGCTACAAGTACATCGACCGCATCGGCCGCGGCGCATTCGGCACCGTGCTGCTGATGGAGGACACGGTCGTCGATGAGCGCCTGATCCTGAAGTTCCTGAACCCGAACGTCTCGCAGGACGAGGAAGTGATGAAGCGCTTCGTCCACGAGCTGCGCTACTCGCGCAAGATCACCCACAAGAATGTCATCCGCATCTACGACTTCCTGTACATCCAGGGGCTCTACGCGATCTCGATGGAGTACTTCCCTTCCCATACCCTCGGCAGCGAGGTCGTGAACGACAAGCCGATCGACCTGCAGCGCGCCTTGCAGTTCGGCATCGACATGTGCACCGGCATGACGGTCGCGCACCAGGTCGGCATCGTGCACCGCGATCTGAAGCCCGCCAACGTGCTCATCAACCAGGAGGGGCTCCTCAAGATCGTGGACTTCGGCGTGGCGGCCGCACACCGGGAAGGCGACACCCAGCTCACCAAGACCGGCTATGTCATCGGTTCCCCGAAGTACATGGCCCCGGAGCAGATCCTCGGCAAGAAAGTCGACGAGCGCGCCGACATCTACGCGATAGGTGTCATGCTGTACGAAATGCTGACCGGCGTGCCGCCCTATTCCCGGGGCGATCACATGTCGGTGATGTATCAGCACGTGCAGGGCAAGGCGCGTGTGCCCCAGGACCTCAATCCCGCACTTCCGCCCGGGCTCTCCGACCTGGTCATGAAGTCGATGGCGGTCGACAAGACCAAACGCTTCCAGACCATGGATGAGTTGCGCGGCGCGCTCGAGGGTTTCCGGCGCTAGCGCCCCTGGGCAAGGCAGCGCAAGACTGCGCTCGGGCCTGGCCTTGCCAAAGTTCGTGCGTTACGTCAAATTTCCGGCCACAAGCCGTTGATCCTGAACGCCCGCATGGGCTAAACAACGGTGACTCAAACTCTCAAGGGGGCGGTTGCTTGGCGCGTATCGATGCGTTTCTGAAGCTCGGCACGCAGCAGGGGTGCTCGGATGTGCACCTGGCGGTGGGCGTGCCCCCCATGCTGCGCCTGCACGGCGATCTGCTGCCGATCAAGTTCCGTGAGCTGCGGGCGGCGGAGCTGGAAGGCTACATCGCGGAGATTCTCACCCACTCGCAGAACCAGCACTTCAGCAAGGGGAGCGATCTGGACTTCTCCTACGTGTCCACCGAGGGTGGCCGCTTTCGCGTCAACGTCTATCGCAAGGATACCGGCGTCGGCGCCACCTTCCGCACCATTCCGGCCGAAGTCCCCACCCTCGAGAAGCTCGCGCTGCCGCCGATCGTCGCCAAGCTGTGCGACTTCCACCAGGGCATGGTGCTGGTCACCGGCTCCACCGGCACCGGCAAGTCCACCACGCTGGCGGCGATGATCGGTCACCTGAACCAGACGCGCCGCCTCAATATCATCAGCCTCGAGGATCCGATCGAGTTCGTGCACCCGAGCAAGAACAGCCAGGTCATCCAGCGCGAACTCGGCACGCACATCCCGAGCTTCGCCGAAGGGGTGCGGGCGGCGATGCGCGAGGACCCGGACGTGATCCTGGTCGGTGAGCTGCGTGATGCCGAAACCATCTCCATGGCGATGACCGCGGCGGAGACCGGCCACCTGGTGCTCGGTACGCTGCATACGACCAGCGCCGTAAAGACCATCGATCGCGTGATCGACGCCCTGCCGGTGGAAGAGCGCGAACAGACCAAGAGCTTCCTGGCGCAGAGCCTGCTGGCGGTGGTAACCCAGGTGCTCGTGAAAACCGCCGACGGACACGGCCGCAAGGCCATTTGCGAAGTGCTGATGATGACCAAGGCGATCGCCAAGCTCATCCAGACCGAGCAGTCCCACCAGATCCCGACCCAGTTGCAGATGGGACGCGACCTCGGCATGCAGCTGCTCGACCAGGCGCTGCTCGGCGCCATCGCGGCACGCACCATCGATCCCGACGACGCCTACACTTACGCCAACGAGAAGCGTGCCTTCCAGAAGTACGTCACCGATACCACCATGCTGCCTAAGGTGGACCTCAACGCTCCGGCGCCCGCGCCGACGTCGAATTCCGCGGCCTGAAGAACCGCATCGCACGGCATGGCGCAACTCGATTCCCTACTGCTCGAAGTCCTTGAGAAGCGCGGCTCGGATCTGCAC
>CATPBQ010000293.1 GCA_955652795.1 uncultured Steroidobacteraceae bacterium
GTGCCAGACGCACCGCAGGACCGCTGTACAGATCGCCGTACACATCGTCCTCCACCAGCGTGAACCCGAACTGCTCCGCCAGCGAGAGAATGCGGTGGCAATGCGCCGGATCGGCGCTCGAGCCGGTGGGATTGTGCAGCAGCGTCTGCATGAAGAAGGCGCGCGGCCGATGCGCACGGCAGGCCGCTTCCAGCGCCGCGAGATCCGGGCCGTCGGCATGACGCGGCACGCCGATCAGCCGCACGTGGTGCGCGCGCAGCTGCTCGAACAACACGAAGTAGCCGGGATCCTCCACCAGCACCGCGTCTCCGGGCGCGAGCAGGATCCGCGCCAGCAGATCGAAGGCTTGGGAGGCGCCGTAGGTCGTCACGATGTTGGCGGCACCGGCCGCGATGCCGTGCTGAACCAGGCGCGCGGCGATCTGCTCGCGCAGCTCGGTGAGACCCTGCGGCGGGCACGGCAGCCAGGGCTGCGCGCGCCCGCCGCGCACCAGGCGGGTGAGCACGCCTGCCGGCGCCGCTTCCAGCAGCCAGTTCTCCGGCAGGAAGCCCGAACCCGCCGCGATCAGATCCATGGATTGCGACATGGAGAAGCGCGCGAGCGAGAGCGCATCCGAGCCCGGGTCGGGCAAGGCTTCGATGGCGGCGAGCGGGGCAGACAGCCGCTGCGGCGTGACAAAGAATCCGCGCCCGGCGCGTGACTCGATCACCCCGCGGGCCACCAGCCGGTCGTAGGCGTCTACCACCGTGAACGGGCTGGCGCCGACCTGCCGTGCGAGCTTGCGAATCGACGGCAGTCGGGTGCCGGGGGACAGCTGGCCGTGGCGCACCAGCTGCGTGAGGCGCTCGCAGATCTGATCGACCAGCGGCACGGCGGAATCGCGGGTCAGTTCGAACATGAGAACCCTCGCGCCTGACTCGCCTTACCTCACCATCATGACGGCCGTCGTGGCGAGCGCAAGCGCCATGGCGACGTTGAATGCCAATGCGGCGCGCGGCGCAGCGAGGAAGCCCCGCAGCGAGCTGCCAAACAGCGCCCAGACCGTCATGCAGGGCAGGCCGATGCCCTCCATGATTCCCGCCATATAGCCGCCGCGCAGCAGCAGTCCGAGCTCCTGGGGCAGAAACAGCGTCGCCGCGGTCACCGTCATCACCCACGCCTTGGGGTTGAGGAACTGGAACATCGCGGCCTCGAGGAAGGTCACCGGCCGGCGGTTGTCGCGCGCCTCGGTGTCGCTGCGACCCAGCATGCGCCAGCCCAGATACAGCAGGTACGCCGCGCCCACCCAGCCGAGCGCGCTCTGCGCCGCCGGCCAGCGGGCGAACAGCGCGCTCAAGCCCGCGCACACTGCGAGCAGCTGGGTTACGAATCCGACACCGACCCCCATGATGTGCGGCACCGTGCGCCGGAATCCGAAGTTCGCTCCCGAGGCGGTCAGCATCACATTGTTGGGCCCCGGCGTGATGGACATCACGAAGGTATACGTGACGAAGGGCAGCGGGTCGATCATGGGCGTGCGTTCCAGGCGGTTACCAGGGGCGCGCAAGATTGCCGCAATCCTGGACCCGCAGGGCAGATACGCCCGGGCGGCCGGCTGCACGTACTGTACCGGGTGCAGACCGGTACGGCGCCCACGTATCATCGCCGGTCATGAGTGAGCCTTTCATCTGCGACGCCGCGCGCACGCCGATCGGGCGCTACGGTGGCGCCCTTGCTGCAGTCCGAGCCGACGATCTGGCGGCCGTGCCGATCGCCGCGCTGCTGCGGCGCAATCCCTCCCTTGAGCCCGCCGCCATCGAAGAGGTGCTGCTCGGCTGCGCGAACCAGGCGGGGGAGGACAACCGCAACGTCGCGCGCATGGCGGTGTTGCTGGCGGGTCTGCCGGTGTCGGTGCCGGGCGCCACGATCAACCGCCTGTGCGGCTCGGGTCTGGATGCGGTGGCGATGGCCGCGCGCATCATCCGCGCCGGCGAAGCCGAGGTGGTGGTGGCGGGCGGCGTCGAATCCATGTCACGCGCGCCGTTCGTCATCCCCAAGGCCGACGCGGCCTTCAGCCGCAGCGCGGAAATTCATGACACGACCCTCGGCTGGCGCTTCGTCAATCCGCGCATGCGGGAGCGGTATGGCATCGACTCGATGCCCGAAACCGGCGAAAACGTCGCCGCGCAGTTCAACATCGCACGCGCCGACCAGGACCGCTTTGCGCTGCGCAGCCAGCAGCGCACCGCGGCCGCCTACGCCCGCGGCTTCTATGACGCGGAGCTGGTGCCGGTGGAGATTGCGCAGCGCAAGGGCAAGGCGCTCGTGGTGACGCGCGACGAGCATCCGCGGCCCGAGACCACGCTCGAGCAGCTGGCGGCGTTGCCGACGCCGTTTCGCGCCAACGGCACAGTCACCGCCGGCAATGCCTCCGGGGTGAACGACGGCGCCTGCGCGCTGCTCATCGCCTCCGAGGACGCAGCCCGGCGCCTGAATCTGACACCGCGCGCGCGCATCGTCGCCGCGGCCACCGCCGGCGTGGAGCCCAGGATCATGGGCATGGGCCCGTTGCCCGCCACGCGCAAGGTGCTGTCGATCGCGCGACTCACGCTCGAGCAGCTGCAGGTGATCGAGTTGAACGAGGCGTTCGCGAGCCAGGCGCTCGCGGTGCTGCGTGATTTGAAGCTTCCCGACGACGCGAGCCACGTCAATCCCAACGGCGGCGCGATCGCGCTCGGCCACCCGCTGGGCATGTCCGGCGCACGGCTCGCCACCACCGCCACGTGGCAGCTCGCCGCGCTGCGCGGCCGCTATGCCTTGTGCACCATGTGCATCGGCGTAGGGCAGGGTATCGCGCTCATCCTGGAGCGCGTCTGAGGCGCTTGGTAAGCGCCTCACGGTGCCGGGGCACCGGGCGTCCACGGCAGCCGCTCGAGATCGAGGTTGCCGCCGCTGAGCACCACCCCGATGCGCAGGCCGCACAGCTCCGGCCGCTCCGCGAGCAGCGCCGCATACGGCACCGCCCCCGATGGCTCGACGATGATTTTCATGACCTCCCACAGCTGCCGCATCGCGCGCACGATCGACTCATCGGACACGGTCGTGATGTCATCGACCCGGCGTCGGATCTCCGCGAACGGTCGCTCGCCCAACGCGCTGCGCAGGCCGTCGGCGATGGTGTCGGGGTTGAGGCTCGGCAGGATCCGGCCGGCCCGCAACGAGCGCGCGGCATCGTCGGCGCCGGCGGGCTCGACACCGATCACGCGGATGGCGGGCTTGAGGGTCTTCGCCGCGACCGCGGTGCCGCTCAGGAGTCCCCCGCCCCCCACCGGGCAGAGGATCAGGTCGAGATCGGGGACTTGCGTCAGCAATTCCACCGCAAGGGTAGCCTGGCCGGCCATCACCGCGAGATCGTCATAAGGATGAACCAGGATCGCGCCGGTGGCGGCGATGAGCTGGCGCGCGCTGTCCTCGCGCGCCGCCAGAGTTGATTCACAGTAAGTGATCTCGCCGCCGTAGCGGCGCACCGCGTCGCGCTTGGTTTGTACGGTGTTGTGGGGCATCACGATGTACGCCGGAATGCCCCGCAGCCGCGCCGCGCGCGCCAGCGCCGCCGCGTGATTGCCCGAGGAGTGCGTCGCGACGCCGCGGCGCGCCTGCGACTCGGACAAGGCGAATACGGCGTTGGTGGCGCCGCGCGCCTTGAAGGCGCCGCACTTCTGGAAGTTCTCGCACTTGAAGTACAGCCGCGCACCGGCCCGGGCGTCCAGCGTCGTGCTCGTGAGCACGGGCGTGACGCTGACCTTGCCTGCGATGCGCTCGCGCGCTTCCTGGATGAGATCCCAGGTGAGACCTGAGGGGTTGCCGGGCATGGGCGCATCAGCATGGCACGCCTTGCGGGCGGGTCAAGCCGGCCAGGGCGCCGGGCAACGCGCACCGCCGCGCGCCCGCAGTGCGGTTTCAGTGCGTGGCGCGCACCGCAACCGCGCCGCGGTGTTGGCGCGCATCGAGCCGGGCCAGCGCGGCCGTGATGTCCACGGCCGGTGGATCCGCCGCTACCGAGGCGGCGCCCGCCGCGACCTCCCTCAGCAGCGACACGATGGTGTTGGTGGCGAGGCGCGTTGACGATGCCGACATCAGCAGCGCAATCACGCCGGTGAGTTCAGCGGCTGCCACGGAGGATCCGGACTCGAAGTCGTACTGCGCGCCGGGGCGCAGAGTGAGCACGTGCTGTGCGGGAGCACCCAAGGCACCTGGCGGCAGCGCCTGCTCGCTCCCCGAGGCGGCGATCACCCCCGCGATCGCGGTTGGAAAGCCCTGGTCCGCCCCATTGGCGGCGCCGACGATGGTCACACCATGCTTCAGGGCGCTCTGCACCAGCGCGGACAGCAACGGGTCCGCCGGACCGGCGACGCTCAGGTTTATGAGTGGCGCGCCGGAGGCGAGGGCGGCGGCGAGCGCCTGCGCCAGCGTGAAGGTGTTGCAGGCCGCCGCGTCGCTGTCGGGCTGCAGCTGCCAGCAGGCTTCGAACACCTCGAGCTGCGCCTGCGGCGCGATTCCCACGATGCCGATGTGGTTGTTGGCGACCGCCGCGATCAGGCCGGCCATCGCGGTGCCGTGGCGCAGTGAGGACGCGGCCGGCGCGCGGGTCGCAAGGAAGGAATGCGTGCGCACGATCCTTCCGGCCAGATCCGGATGCTGCGCATCGACGCCGGTGTCGATGAGGGCGACGCGCACGCCTGCGCCCTGGGCGCGCTCGTGGGCACGGGCGATGCCGAGCGTCAGCAGATTGCTCTGCAGGTCGTACAGCGGATCGTTATAAGGAGTGCCCGCCGCGGGCGCATCGCTGAGGGTGTGAAACTCCTGCAGCGGCTGCGCGAGCACGACGCGCGTATCCTTCGACAGTGCGGCGAGCACCTCGGGGACGGGCCGGCCGTCGGTGATCTCGTACACCACGCAATGCATCGACAGGGCCTTGATCGGCCAGCTTGCCACCTGCCGCAGAGAGTACGCGCTCGCCACCCGGCGCGCCTGCTGCTGCGCGCTCTGCGCCACGCGGTAGCCGTCCCCGCCGTAGTGGCTGCCCGTGGTGCCGGCGGGACCGGGGGCCGTGTGCGGCTCGTTGGCGAACGCCACCACGATGCGCGGCGGCTGCGCCGGGGGCGGCGCAATGGGCGGCGCGGCGAGCGCGGTCCCACCCAGAAGCGCAAGGCATACGGCGGCGACGCGCGTGAGGGCGCACATTACGGTTCCCGTGTGCGCCGTCCCTGCGCGCCCTCGGACCCATCGGTCCCCGTCAGTGGCTCGACCCAGCGCACCCGCGCGTCGGCGCGCAGCCGCTCTGCGAGCGCGCGCATCTGCGGACTCACCTCGCCAAACTCCGCGCCCCCGCGCGCTGCGGCAGTGACCGGCGCGATGCCGAATATTCCAGTCGTTCCCGGACCCTCGACCACGCGCGCGCCGGCCGAGCGCAGCATTTCCTCCATCTCCCCGATCGGCAGCGAGCGCTCGAAGGCGACGTGCAGCACGCCGGGCGTGGCGCGGATGGCATCGGTGTGGGTGGCATAGCGCGGCTGCGACCAGCGGTATGCGGTGGGTGCGAAAGCGGCGAGCCCCACGGCCAGCACGAAAGTCGCGGCCCAGGCGAGTCCCGGCGGCCGCCAGGCGGCCGCGAGCGCGGACGCAGCGTCCGGGCGGGCGCGAGCGCTCAGGCGGGCGGGCGGGTTCACCGGCCGCGGCCCCGCGGACGGCTGACCGTCGATTCGCTCCATCAGCTTGCGAAACGACGGTCCGGGCGCATAAGTCACGCGGTCCGGCTCGGTCAACACCTGGCACAGCAGGCGCTGCCGCGCGAGCTCCTGCGTGCAGGCCGCACACTCGCGCAGGTGCTGCTCCACGCCGGCGCGCTCGGCGTGCGACAGCCGGCCATTTGCGAGCCACGGCAACAGCAGCCAGGACTCCTCGTGACGGGAAGCGTAGCTCGCCATCATGACTCGTGGCGCTCCTGCGCGGCCTGGCGCACGCCCGCGCCCGGTGGCGCGGTCGCGGAAGCGCCGGCAAGCTGCGGCAGCAGCTTCTGCAGTTTCGCGCGCGCGTGAAACAGTCGCGTCTTCACCGTGTTCACCGGACAACCCATGATCGTGGCGATCTCTTCGCAGGAATACCCCAGCTCATAGCACAGCTCCACGCCGAGGCGCTGCTCGGCCGGGAGCTGCGCGAGCGCCTGTTCCAGCCAGTCGCGCAGCTCCTCGGTACGGAACGGCTCGTCACTCATGAGTGGCAGCGACTCGTCCTCCAGGTTCTGCTGCTGTCCCAGTCGTGCCGAGGAACGCAGCGCATTGCGCGCCTTGCGGTAGGCAATTCCCAGAATCCACGTCGAGGGCTGGGAGTCGCCGCGGAAGTCGCGCGCCTTGCGCCACACGACCCAGAAGGTGTCGTTGATGACCTCTTCCGCCAGGTCGTAGCGGTGCGTGAGGCGCGTCAGGAAGCGCGCCATGCGGCGATGGTACAGGTTATAGAGCTCCTCGAACGCCTTGCGGTCGCCGTTCGCAATGCGCGCCATGAGATCCACCTCACGCGCCACCGAGGCTGACCCGCGGTACGTCGGTTCCACCATGCCCCTGTCGTTGTAGCCTGTCGCCTTCACTCCACACCCTCTGCTACGGTAAGTGGCCCGCCAGCCTTCGCGGGTTCAAAAACCGATCCGGACCACTATCCGCCCTGCGGCGTACGCGGTCAAAAGCGCCAGCTTACGGTGCCGGCGACGCGGTGGCTTGCGACCGGGTAAGTGAACAGCTCCTGCGCCTGGCTCTCGGCGAGGAAGTAGCCGACGTCCACGCGCCAGCCGCGCCGCTCGAACCCGACGCCCGCGTTGCCATAGGCATAGCCGGTGGCGGCCAGCCGACGCGGGCCGGTGCCGGTCGAGCGGTAGTAGCCGGCGCCGCCGGTGATGAATAGCCCCTCACCGATCAGCCACTGCCCGGTGGTCTCGGCGATCCACGCCGGGCTGCGGGTGAGGCGCGAGTAGTACCAGTAGCGCACCGCGTTCGGAATGGCTGACAGCGACACCGTCCAGCGGTCGAGCCAGGTGAGCGCGGCCGACAATTCCTGGAAGTCGTCCGATGCCTCTCCCGTCGCGCCCGGGAAATAGTGGCTGCGCGCGCTCAAGGTGGCGCTCCAGGCGCTGCTCAGGTCGAACCGGTGCCCGAGGTAGATCTCGAAAGCGTAGCGCGCTCCCGGTTCCAGACTGCGGTCGCGCGTGGACGCCCAGACGCCGGCGAAGGTGCCGCCCGGGGTGTCGGCGTGCAGATCGGCCTGCAGGGCCGCCCGGCCGTCACTTTCTGAGAGGCCGCGGTAGATGTAATCACTGGTGACGGCGATGTTGCCACCCCAGGAGAGCTGCGTGCCGAGGGCAGCCGCGGCCGCATGCGGCGCGGCCACTCCCATGAGTGTCCACGTCAACAGCCAGCGCGCCGGTGTGAGCTTGGCAGGGTGCGAATGAACCACGGATTGCCCTGTCGGTCGCAGTAAGTGTAGAGCCAACCCCTCACAGGCGGTATGGACCTCCTGGGGGGTGGTCGGCCGCCCGGCGGCGGTATACAAGCCAGTCAGGGCGTCCGGACGTATAATTGAAATACCTATGGAGAAATTACCCCCGGCCGAGAGCGCCGTAGTGCAGCGCATCGCGTCGGATCTGAAGGAACGTCCCGGACCCCTGCTGGAAGTACTGCACGCCATCCAGGCGGCGCTTGGCTACGTTCCCGCCGGCGCCGTTCCCATAGTGGCTGAAGTATTGAACCTCTCGCGCGCAGAAGTGCATGGCGTCGTCTCCTTTTATCACTACTTTCGCCACTCGCGCCCGGGCGCCCATACGGTGAGCGTCTGCCAGGCCGAGTCCTGTCAGTCGATGGGCGCGGAAGCGCTGACGGCGCACGCGCGGCGCCGTCTGGGCATCGACCTTCACCAGACCAGCGCGGACGGGCGTTTCTCGCTCGAACCCGTCTATTGTCTGGGCAATTGCGCCTGCTCGCCCGCGGTCATGATCGACGGCCGGCTCTATGGCCGGGTCACGCCCGAGCGCTTCGACGCCCTGGTCGCAGAGCGTGCCCCCTCGCCATGACAGCGCTGGTGTACGTACCGATCGACGCGGGCGCTCTGTCCCTCGGGGCCGGTGAAGTTGCGCTCGCGATTGCTGCCGAGGCTGCGCGTCGCCGAGCCGCGGTCAAGGTAGTCCGTAACGGCTCGCGCGGCGCCTACTGGCTCGAGCCGCTCGTCGAGGTGCTGACGCCTCGCGGCCGCCTGGCGTACGGCCCCGTCACGGCCGCCGACGTCGCCGGCCTTTTCGACGCGGACTTTCTCAACGGCGGCTCCCATGCGCTCTCGCTCGGACCGACGGAGGAGATCGCCTGGCTCAAGGGTCAGCAGCGTCTGACCTTCGAGCGCGTAGGCATCATCGAACCCACGAGCGTTGCGGATTATGTGAAGCACGGCGGCTACCAGGGACTCACACGGGCGCTGTCCATGGAGCCGGCCGCGATCGTGCAAGCCATCACGACCTCCGGCCTGCGCGGGCGCGGCGGGGCGGCTTTCCCGACCGGCATCAAGTGGAAGACGGTGCTCGATCAGCCGGCGGGGCAGCAGAAATACGTCACCTGCAACGCCGACGAAGGCGACTCGGGCACCTTCTCCGATCGCATGCTGATGGAGGGGGATCCGCTGACCCTGATCGAGGGCATGACCATCGCCGGCATCGCGGTGGGGGCGACCCAGGGCTACATCTATCTGCGTGCCGAGTACCCGCATGCGCTGCGCGCGCTGCGCACCGCCATCGCCGCGGCCCACCAGGCACGCTACCTCGGCAGCGACGTCGCCGGCTCGGGTAAGGGCTTTGATCTCGAGGTGCGCCTGGGCGCCGGGGCCTACATCTGCGGCGAAGAGACCTCGATGCTCGAGAGCCTCGAGGGCCGGCGCGGCGAGGTGCGCGTGCGCCCGCCCTTGCCGGCGATCAAGGGCCTGTTCGGCCAACCCACCATCGTCAATAACGTCGTGACGCTCGCGAGCGTGCCGTGGATCCTGCAGCACGGCGCGGACGCCTATGCGAACTTCGGCATGGGCAAATCGCGCGGCACGCTGCCCATACAGCTTGCGGGGAACATCCGCCGCGGTGGACTCGTGGAGCGCGCTTTCGGGCTCACCCTGCGCGAGCTGCTGTACGACTACGGCGGCGGCAGCGCGACGAGCAAGCCGATCCGCGCGGTGCAGGTGGGCGGCCCGCTGGGCGCTTACATCCCGGCCTCGCAGTTCGATACCGCGGTCGACTACGAAGCACTCGCCGGCATCGGCGCGATGCTCGGTCACGGCGGCATCGTGGTGTTCGACGACAGCGTCGACATGGCGCGCATGGCGCGCTACGCGATGGAATTCTGCGCCATCGAATCCTGCGGCAAGTGCACGCCGTGCCGGATCGGCTCGACGCGCGGGGTCGAAGTCATCGACCGGATTCTCGAGGGTATTGACGGCGAGCGTAACGTGCGGCTGCTGGAAGAGCTGTGCGAGACCATGGTGCAGGGATCGCTGTGCGGACTGGGCGGCATGGCGCCGTTTCCGGTGCAGAGCGCACTCAAGCATTTCCGCGAAGACTTTCGCGGGCCGGTGAAGTAAGCGCACGAGCGAGGCGGAACATGTACGCGATAGATTACGAGGACTTCGGCACTCCACAGCCTGTGAACGGCGCCGGCGCCGTCACGGTCGAGATCGACGGCCATGCGGTCAGCGTCCCTGAAGGGACCTCCGTCATGCGCGCCGCGGCGCTCGCCGGGGTCAAGGTGCCCAAGCTGTGCGCCACCGACACCCTCAAGGCCTTCGGCTCCTGCCGGCTGTGCCTGGTGGAGATCGAAGGCCGCAAGGGCTACCCCGCCTCGTGCACCACCACCGTGGCCGCGGGCATGAAGATCCGCACCGAGTCCGAGAAGCTGTTGCAGCTGCGCCGTGGCGTGATCGACCTGTACGTCTCGGATCATCCGCTCGAGTGCGCCAGCTGCCCGGCGGACGGCCACTGCGAGCTGCAGGACATGGCGGACAAGGTCGGCATTACCGCCACCTCCTACGCGCGCGGCGCCATGCACCGTCCCCTGGCGACGGACGAGAGCAATCCCTACTTCGCCTTCGACCCGACGCTGTGCATCGTGTGCTCGCGCTGCGTGCGCGCCTGCGACGAGGTGCAGGGCACCTTCGCGCTGACCATCCAGGCGCGCGGCTTCGAGTCGAAAGTGGCGGCGAGCCAGGACCAGCCGTTCCTCGAATCCGAGTGCGTCTCCTGCGGCGCGTGCATCGAGTCCTGTCCCACCGGGGCGCTGATGGAGAAGTCCATCATCGGCTTAGGGAAGGCGGAGCGCGCCACCGGCACGACCTGCGCCTACTGCGGCGTCGGCTGCGGCCTCAAGGCGGAACTGCGCGGCGAGGGTGCGGACACGGAAGTGGTGCGCATGGTGCCGGACCGCGACGGTCGCGCCAACCACGGACACGCGTGCGTCAAGGGGCGTTTCGCCTATGGTTACGCCACGCACGCCGACCGCGTCATCAAGCCGATGATCCGCAAGAGCATCCGCGATGAGTGGCGCGAGGTTTCCTGGGAGGAGGCGATCGGCTACGCCGCGAGCGAGCTGCGCCGCATCCAGGCGAAGTACGGCCGAGATTCGATCGGCGGCATCACCTCCTCACGCTGCACCAACGAGGAGACCTTCCTGGTGCAGAAGCTGGTGCGCGCGGCCTTCGGCACCAACAACGTCGACACCTGCGCGCGCGTGTGCCACTCGCCCACCGGCTACGGACTGAAGAACACGCTGGGCGAATCCGCCGGCACGCAGGCGTTCGACTCCGTCATGAAGTCGGACGTGATCCTGATCGTCGGCGCGAATCCCACCGATGGGCATCCGGTGTTCGCCTCGCAGATGAAGCGCCGCCTGCGCCAGGGCGCGAAGCTGATCATCGCCGATCCGCGCGAGATCGCGCTGGTGCGCACCCCGCACATCCAGGCGGACGAGTATCTGCAGCTCAAACCCGGCACCAACGTGGCGCTGCTGAACGCACTCGCGCACGTGGTGGTGACCGAGGGCTTCGTCAAGGAAGCCTACGTGGCCGGGCGCTGCGAGCCGGAGTCGTTTGCAAAGTGGAAGGCGTTCGTGGCCGAGGAGCGCAATTCACCGGAGGCCTCGGAAGCGATCACCGGCGTGCCCGCGGAGCGCGTGCGCCGCGCGGCGCGCCTGTACGCCACCGGCGGCAATAGCGCCATTTACTACGGCCTCGGCGTTACCGAGCACAGCCAGGGCACCACCGCCGTCATGGGCATCGCCAACCTCGCGATGGCCACCGGCAATCTCGGCCGCGAGGGTGGCGGCGTAAACCCGCTGCGTGGCCAGAACAATGTGCAGGGCTCGTGCGACATGGGCTCCTTTCCCCACGAGTTCAGCGCCTACCGCCACGTGTCGGACCCCGCGGTGCGGGCCTCCTTCGAGGCGGCCTGGGGCGTGCCGCTGCAGGCCGAGCCGGGCCTGCGTATTCCGAACATGTTCGAGGCCGCCCTCGACGGCACCTTCAGGGGGATGTACGTGCAGGGCGAGGACTTCGTGCA
>CATPBQ010000294.1 GCA_955652795.1 uncultured Steroidobacteraceae bacterium
GAGGAGATAGATAGATGTTCATCTACAAGAAGCCCCCCCGGTCGCACGCGCTCGGCGAGCCGCTGCGGCACGAGAATCATCCGCGGCCGGTGACGCGCCGCGACTTCGTCGCCGCCGGCTTCCTCTCCGGGCCGGCAATGGTGATCGGGCCGGCGTGGCTCGGTGCGCTGCTGCAGGCGCGCCGTGCGAATGCCGCGCTGTCTCCGGACATCAAGGCGCTGCTTGGCTCGGGCCAGTGCAATGTTCCGACCGCCGCCGGCGGTGTGCCTTTCATCTGTTTCGACCTCGCGGGCGGCGCGAATCTGGTCGGCTCCGAGGTGCTGGTGGGAGTGCAGGGAGGCCAGACGAACTTCCTGTCCACCGCCGGCTACGGCAAGCTCGGCGTGCCGGGCAACATGGTGCCGAGCTCGAGCGCCCACATCGACGCCTCGCTCGGGCTGCTGTGGCACGCCGACGGCGCCATCAAGCGCGGCATCCTCAGCAAGGCGACGACCCCGGCAACCGCCGCCGGTACCAACGGCGCGGTGCTGTGCGCCATGTCGCAGAACGACACGCAGAACAATCCGCACAACCCCATGTACGGCATCGCCATGGCGGGCGCACAGGGGCTGCTGCTGACGCTCATCGGCACCGAATCGAGCGTGTCCGGCGGCAACTCGCAGGCGCCGATGGCGCTGATCAACCCCTCGCTCCAGCCCACCACCATCAGCCAGCCCTCGGATGCGACCGCGCTGGTCAACACCGGTGGCGCGACCGCCGATCCGGTCGCGGTGGCCGTGCTCGAGTCGCAGGCGCGCATCAGCGGCGGCAGCAACCCCTACCAATCCGGCAACACCGGCTCCTTCAGCGGCGCGCTCAGTGCGCCGAACGGCGGCACCCCGGGCGTGCAGCTGTACTCGGACCCGGTCACGGATACGGCGCTCAAGAACCAGGTGCGCTGTGCGTACGTGAAGTCGGCCAACACCGCCGACGCGTTCGGCAACCCGGCGGCGCTCGATGCCACCCTGGATCCGAATATCATCGGCGGCGCCACGCCGATTTTCACCGCCAGCGAGTTCTCCGACTCGGATGTCCAGAAGACCGCCACCGTCATGAAGCTGGTGTTGGACGGCTACGCGGGCGCGGGCACCATCACCCTCGGCGGCTACGACTACCACGACGGCACGCGCGCCACGGGCGAGGACCGTAACTTCAAGGCCGGCCAGATGATCGGCGCGGTGCTGGAGTACGCCCACCGGGTCGGCAAGCCGGTGATGATCTACGTGTTCAGCGACGGTTCGCTCACCTCCACCGGTATGGTCGATAACAGCGCCGGCGGCCGCGGCAAGCTGGGCTGGCAGGGCGACAGTGCCTCGGTGGCGTCGACGTTCTTCCTGGTCTACAGCCCCACGGGCCGGCCGCAGCTGCGCAATGGCGTCGCGGGCCAGCAGATCGGCTACTTCAGCTCCGATGGCTCGGTGGTGAGCACCTCGAGCCCCGCGGCCAACGCGGTGAACCAGCTGGTGCAGGTGGTAATCCTCAACTACATGGGTCTCGCGGGCACCGACAGCCAGTTCCCGACACTGTTCCCCATGCAGAGCCTGGGCTCGGGCAGCGCCCTGGCGGGGCTGACCGCCTTCACGCGCATCGTGTGACGCGGCGGGCACGCCGGTAAGCGCCGCGCGGCACTCCGGACCGGTGTCGCAGGCTGACGACGCCATCAGTCTTTCTTTCGCCGGTGTCTTCGTTGACAGTGTTAAGTGCGCTGTGCAATTTTGCGCGCTTGGCGCGGGCGCGCATCCCTTGGCGAAGGATCATTAAGGATCATTTTGAGCTGGCAACGGCCGAACGACCCGGTGTGGCGTGAGGTGGCAGAGCGTTGGCTGTGCGTGGCCGTGATGGCACTGGGTTGCAGCCTGGCGGTGCAGGCACAGGTGCCCTACGCCCTGATCGGACAGAGCGCGCCTGATTTCGCGCTGCACGCCGCCGTCGGCGGCAACGCGCGCCTGTCGGAGCACCGCGGCGAGGTCGTGGTACTGAGCTTCTGGAGCAGCCGCTGCACGCCCTGCCGCACGCAGCTCGCGGCCCTGAACCGCAGCCTCATGACCTACCACTCGGCGGGACTGGCGATGTTCGGGGTCGGTGTCGATGACGATCCGGCTCAGGCGCGCGATTTTGCGCGCTCGGCATCCGTGAGCTTTGCGCTGCTGCTCGATCCCGCCAAGGGGGTAAGCCGCAGCTATCGGGTCGACAACCTGCCGATGACCGTGCTGATCGACCGCAGTGGCACGGTACGCAACGTGCTGCGCGACTACAGCACCGAAAGCGAACAGCTCTACCTGCAACAGCTGCGGGCTCTGCTGAACGAATGATCGGAACCACCATGCTGCAGATGACACGCGCAATGTCCCCAGCCGATGATGCGCCGCGGCGCGCAGCGCCCGCCGCGCTCCTCGCCCCGCTGCTTGCGGGAGTGCTGCTCGCGGCCCTGCCGCACACGGCGCTGGGTGCGCCTCCAGCCGGGCCGGACCCCACCAGCCCTGCGCCGGCCGCCAGCGCCCCGGCGCCGCCGGGGGAGGCCCCCGCCGCCGCGGAGAGCTCCCTCGACACCCGCGGCCTCGACCAGGAGATCCAGGGTCTGAAGAAGGACGTGGTCGATCTCAACAAGGACCTGTTCATCCTGGAAGAGGAGCTGCTGTTCCCGGCCAACACCCAGGTAGCGGTGTTTTTGTCGGTGGACGTCGGGAACTTCTTTGGGCTCGATTCGGTGCAGCTGAAGATCGATCAGAAGGAGGTCATCAACTACCTGTACACGCCGCGCGAAGTCGAGGCGCTGCTCAAGGGCGGCGTGCAGCGCCTGTATCTCGGCAACCTCAAGGTCGGCGGGCACGAGCTGGTCGCCTTCTTCAACGGCAAGGGGCCGAACGAGCGCGCCTACAAGCGCGGCGCCTCGCTCAGGTTCCAGAAGGGCGTCGGCGCCAAGTACCTGGAGCTCAAGATCGATGACCGGCAGAGGAAACTGCAGCCGGAGTTCGAGATCAAGGACTGGGAATAGCCCTTGACGCGAGCTTCCTGCATGCGTGCGCTGCTTCTCGCCGCCGTGCTGGCGCTGCCGGCCTGCGCGCCGGGCGCGCGGCGCCACGACGCGGAGAAGCTCCCGATCACGCGTATCCGCGATCTGCACTACGGCGACGCGCTGTTCTACTTTTATCAGGACGAGGACTTCGCGGCGCTGACTCGCCTGCTCGCTTACGAGCACTGGAGCCGCGTGCCGCACCATGCGGAGGAAGCGCAGCTCCTCGAGGGCGGATTGTACCTGTCGCTCGGGATGCACAACGAAGCGGGCGAACGCTTCCAGAGGCTGCTGACCAACGATGTGCCCACGGGAGTGCGCAATCGCGCCTGGTTCTATCTCGCGCAGGTGTGGTACGCGCGCGGCTATCTCGACAGGGCGGATGCGGCACTGCGCAAGGTGAACGGACGGATGTCCCCGGAGCTGGAAGCGCAGAAGGAACTGCTGTTCGGCAACGTGCTGATGCACGAGGGACGCTACGATGAGGCGATCCGCCTGCTGTCGAGCTGGCGTGGCCCGCAGATCTGGTCCGCCTACGCGCGCTTCAACCTGGGGGTGGCGCTGGTGCGCAACGGACGGCTCACCGATGCCGACCCGTTCCTTACCGGAGTCGGCACCATGATCGCCGCAACTCCGGAGCTGGCGGCGCTCAAGGACCGCGCCAATCTCGCGCTCGGCTTTGCGGACCTGCAGGCCGACCAGCCGGCGCGGGCGCGCCCGGCGCTCGCGCGGGTGCGCCTGAACGGCCCGTACTCGAACAAGGCGCTGCTTGGCATCGGCTGGGCGGATGCGGCGCTCGGGGACTACAAGCGGGCGCTCACGCCGTGGATGGAGCTGCGCAGCCGTGACGTACTGGACGCGGCGGTGCAGGAGTCCTA
>CATPBQ010000295.1 GCA_955652795.1 uncultured Steroidobacteraceae bacterium
AAGCCGAGCTTGTCGGGCTTGCCTTCCCATTCCTTGGCGTCGGCAGGCGGGTCCTTCTTCTCCGTAATCACCGGCCACTGCTTGGCGAGCTCGGCATTCAGCTGCTTGAAATGCTCCTGTCCCGCGGGCAGCTCCTCCTCGGAGAAGATCGCCTCGACCGGGCATTCGGGCTCGCACAGGGTGCAGTCGATGCACTCCTCGGGATCGATGGTGAGGAAGTTCGGTCCCTCGTGGAAGCAGTCGACCGGGCAAACCTCGACGCAATCCATGTACTTGCACTTGATGCAGTTTTCGGTGACGACAAAAGTCATTCGGTTTCCTCAGGGGGAGCGGTGCGCGCGCACGGACGAAGGCGTGAGGCGCGGGCGAGCGGCCAGGGCATTGTGCCACGCCCGCGCGCCACGGGTGAATCAGCCCTCGGGGGCTCGCCCCAGGCGCCGGTCGATGGTCGTGAAGTGGTGCTGTTCGCGGCCCGCCGCCTTGTCCTCGAGGTAGCGCCGCAGCGTGAAGTCAGTGCTCGGGAAGGCAATGTCGGCCCAGGGGATCTCTGCCGGCTCCACCAGCACGACCTCGAGGCTTTCCGCCCCGACTCCGTAGCGCGCCGCCGGCAGGCTGGCGCGGAAGAACACGTGCACCTGCTCCGCGTGCAGCACGTGCACCACTGAAAGCAGCGATCCGACGGTGACTTCCGCGAGCGCTTCTTCGAGCGATTCACGCGCCGCGGCCTGCTGCAGCGTCTCGCCGTTCTCCAGGAAGCCCGCGGGAACCGTCCAGTAGCCGCGGCGCGGCTCGATCGCGCGGCGGCACAGCAGGATGCGGCCCTCGTGCTCGGGGACGCAGCCGACCACGAGCCGTGGATTCTGATAGTGGATCGTGCCGCACGCGTCGCACACGTAACGCAGCAGATTATCGCCCGCGGGGACACGCTGCCGGACCGGAGCGCCGCACTGATTGCAGAACTTCATGATGCGCGGGCGAGGATACGGGCGACACCGGGGCTTGTCGACGGTGAGCGCGGGTGAGAAGCGCACCGCATGAGGGCCGGCGCCGGGGCCGGCCGCACGGGTCACAGTTCAGGGTAGCAGACCGAACACCGCGACGCCGTTCGTCATCCCCACGAACACCTTACCGTCGGCGATGGTGGGCGTGATGAACTTGTTGCCGGGGCCGAGCTGGTCGCGATTGTTGGCGGCCTGGGAGCTGTCGTAGAGCTCGTGCCCGAGATTGGCGGCGTCGAACGCGTACAACAGCGCATTGGGCGTATAGCTGTTCTGGTACGCCCACACAATGCCGTTGCTCGTGCCGTTCGCCGATATCGCGGGGGAGGCGCCAGGGTAGGTGAAACGCACCGCGCCCACGGAAGAGGGCGAGGCTGAGAGCCGCGCGTTCGTGAAGGTGAAGGCCGTGAGGTTACCGCCGCTCACCCCGTAGTACACGGTGCCGTTGAAGTAGGCGGGCGTGGACCAGATGCCACCAATGGTGCCGTCGCCGTTGCCGAGGACCCGGGTCAGCTGTTGCCAGATGTTGTTGCCGCTGGCGCTGAACCTGCCCATCGAGTCGCGGTTGACGACGTAGATGTTGCCGTCCTTGCCGGCTCCCACCGCGAGATGGCGCACGGTCCCGCCGGCGTCCGTCAGATCCGGCAGCAGCATCGCCCCGCCCGAACCCAGATCGATGTCGGCGCTCGACTCAATCACCTCGTTGTACATGGTGAAGTAGTCCGCCACGCTCAGCGTTCCTCCCGTGGTCGAGAGCTTGAGGAAGCTGTTGCCGTAGTCGTGCTGATTGGGAAAGCCGTTCACGTCGAGCGTGGTCTCGAAGGCGCCGTTCGCGGTGAGCAGGTAGACGTTGCCCGCCGCATCCGCCGCAGGGCCCCCGCCGCTCATCCAGATCGCCGGTCCGCCGCCGCCGCTGTTGGGCGCCACGTTCAGCACCGCGCTGCGGGCGAGCGTCGTCTGGTTGTAAGCGATGATCCAGCCGGAGTAGGGCGGGACGTCACAGTGCGAGGTGAAGCTCGTATAGATCGCGCCGTTCGCGAGCAGCAGCGCCGCGCGCTCCTGGTATTGGGACGGATCGAAGGTGAACGTCCCGCCTGAGGAAGGGTAGGAGGCGGTGATGTCGACCGGTCCGTTGAACACCTCTGCCCCGGTGGTCACATCCAGCGCGTGCAGCCGGTGATGGTAGGTCGCCGCGGAATTCGCCTTGGACATCGCGACCAGGTAAATGACCCCATGCGCGCCGGCACCGCGGTCGATGACCGGGGTCGCGGTGATGCCGATGGTCGGCACGATCTGGTCGCAGACGTAGGGCGGCAGGTCGCTGACCGTTTCCCCGGCGGGCAGCACTGACACGTGCCACAGCAGCGCACCGCTATCCGCGTCGAATGCGTACACCGAATCGTTCTCGGTAACCACGAACAATACGTTGTGGGTCGCGCCACCGATGCTGAGCGCCGACAGGTACAGCGGCTGGGCATCCACCTTGCCGTCGGTGGACAGGAAGCGCAGCTTCCCGAAGGTGGTCGCTTTTACATTCGCCAGCGTGAGCACCGTCTCCCTCAGGTTCTGACCCGTGCGCGCCAGGTCGTTCTTGTAGGTCACGACGTCGGTGCCCTGGGTCAGGGCGGATGTGACGGTCAGGCGGGCGCTGCGGCTGGTGGCACTGCCGGCGGAGTTCCTCACCACTACCGCGAAGGTCGCGCCGTTGTCGGTGGTGGACTGGGTGGGTGTGGTGTAGCTCGCAGACGTGGCGCCGGCGATCACCGTGCCGTTCCTCTGCCACTGGTAGGTGAGCGGTGCGGTGCCGGTGGCGGTCACGGAGTAGGTCGCTGTCTGTCCTGCCTTGATGCTCTGGTCGGCGGGCTGCACCGTGATCGAGGGCGCGACCGGGCCGCCGGCGGCTGCAACATTGAGCTTCGCGCTGCGGCTGGTGACACTGCCGGCGGAGTTACTGACCACGACCGCGAAGCTTGCACCGCTGTCCGCGGTGGTCTCGGCAGGTGTGGTGTAGCTGGCGGAAGTCGCGCCCGCGACCGCCGTGCCGTTCTTCTGCCACTGGTAACTGAGCGGCGCGGTGCCGGTGGCGGTCACGGAATAGGTCGCCGTTTGTCCTGCCGCGATGCTCTGGTCGCTGGGCTGAACCGTGATCGAGGGTGCGACCGGGCCGCCGGCCGCGCCAACATTGAGCTTCGCGGCGCGGCTCGTGGCGCTGCCGGCGGAGTTGCTGACCACCACTGCGAAAGTTGCCCCGTTGTCTGCGGTGCCTTCCGCCGGCGTGGTGTAGCTGGCGGAGCTGGCGCCGGCGATGGCGGTGCCGCTCTTCTCCCACTGGTAGGACAGCGGCGAAGTGCCCGTGGCCACGACGCTGAAGGTGGCGCTCTGTCCGGCCGTGATGCTGGCATCGTTCGGCTCGGAGGTGATCGCCGGCGCGATGGCGGACGCCGTTACCGAGAGTCTGGCGCTGGAACTGGCGGTACTGCCAGCAGGATTAGTGATGATGACGGCGTAGGCGTCCCCGTCATTGTCAGGGGCCGCGGCGGGCGTCGTGTAGCTCGTGGCCGTCGCGCCCGCAATGGCGGCGCCGTTCTTGTGCCACTGGTAGAACAGGGGCACGGAGCCCGTCGCCACGACGGAGAATGTCGCCGCGTCGCCGACCTTGATGCTCTGGTCGACGGGCTGCGTCGCGATCGAGGGGGCGACTGCAGCGGGCGTGTCGGGCTGCGACAGCACTTGCGTACCAACCTGATCGCACGCGCTAAGGCCTGCGAGAAGCAACAACCAGAGAACGCAGGCGTTACCCGCACGCATTGAAATCATCCCGAGTGAGACCGTTATTTCGATAACAATGACACGGCTCTGGCCGCGTGCCAAACGTCGGTGCCAAGCGACAGGCGGTGAAACCCTTACGGTGTTACCCGCGACCGCTGCTACCAGGCGCGCGAATTAAGCTACCTGCAGCGCGCTTGCTTCACCGCCGAGGCGCCCGCCGGCGCGGCGGCGGGGTCTGCAGCACGCGACAACTTACGTACAAGTGCTGAGTCACGCAGACGTCTCGGCGTCGGCTGCGGCACAGAATCAACTTGCCGAGTCAGAGCATCCTGTCACGCACTGCTCACACGCAGTCGAGGATTCGCGCATGAACATCGTAGTCCTGATGATTGTGATCCTGGCCGCGTACTGGTTGTCGAGCCTGATCATCGACTGAGATCGACCATGCGCCTGAGGATCAGCTCTGGTGCAGGCTGGCCCGGCGCATACGCCCCGCCATTGTTGGTGCCCGAGGTCGGAGTCGAACCGACACGCTTTTAAGGGCGGCGGATTTTCTTGCCACTTCAGCTTTCGCCGCCCCGAGCGCAACACCCGCTCGGGTTCGTGGTCTGGAGCACGCCTTCACCGTAGCCTTGTAGGCCGTAGGTGCCCGCCGTCTGCTCTCTACACCTTCCTTCGCGCTTGCGAGGGCTTGGCTCGGCATCAGCTCGAGCAGGACCGCTAAGGGCCTTCACCGAGTTTGACGGGCTTCACCTCGAGGATTTCTCCGCGAGGGCTCAAGTCGTTGGTCTGAGTCCGCTGCGTCTACCAATTCCGCCACTCGGGCATCGAGTGTTTATTCCAGAACCGGGCGCGCACAGAAGTATAGGGCCCCGCGACCGGGAAGGGTATGTCAGCGCGCCCACCGGACGTGTCCGGCGCAGGTCTGCGACCTTTTGCCGCGCTCGCGCATCTAAACAAACCGTGACCCGACTGGTGGAAATCACCGTTCCCGATGCGGTGCTGGCGCGGGCGTGCGCAGGGGATGAGGAGGCGCGAGGGGCGATCTATGCCGCCGTGGCGCCCGCGACTCTCACACTGATCCGGCGCATCGTTGGGCAGCGTGTGGTGTCAGAGGACCTGTTCCAGGACACGATGATGAGCTTCTACGAACGCTTGCCGCAGTTTCGCAGGGAGGCCCCGCTCGGGGCCTGGCTGCGGCAGATCGCGATTTCCCGTTGCCTGATGTACCTGCGTTCGCCGTGGAAGCGTTTGTGCCTGTCCCTGGACCCGGCTGACTTCGGGGTGGGCGCCGCCGGCGCTGCCCTGGTGACGCCGGGCTACCGGGGCGAATCCATCGACCTCGAGCGTGCCCTGGCTGCGCTCGCACCCACCGCGCGTGCGGTCGTGTGGATGTACGAAGTGGAGGGTTACTCCCACCAGGAGATTGCCTGCGCCTTCGGGCGCACCGTGAGTTTTTCCAAGTCGCAGCTGGCGCGCGCGCACGTGCGCCTGCGAGCCTGGTTCGAGCCGCAGGGAAACCGCCCGTCATGCACCCTGATCTAGATCTACAGCGCTCGCTCGCCCGCCGCCTGCGTGAGTTGCCGGACGAGGCGGCGCAGCCCTACGAGTGGCGCGAATTTCAACGCCGCTCAGGCATGCGTACGCGGCCCGGACAGGGGCTGGCCGGCGGCCGGGCGGTCGCGGCGGCTACTGTGCTCGCGCTGGGGGTCGTCGCGGTGTGGACGCGCCTGGGCGGTTGGTCCCCGCAGCCTCCGAGCGCGCCAGCCGCGCGCCTTACCCCGGAAGCGACCTCCGCCATGGAGCACTGGTTGGCGAGCCTGCCGAGCGAGCCGGCCGTCGTACATGTGGGTACGCGTGCGGCGGTGACCGGGCTCGAGGATCGCATCGCGCAGGTCGATGACCTGCTGAGCGCCGAGCGCCTGGATCAGGCGCAGCCTGCGCGGCTGCTGGCCCTGCAGCAGGCGCGCACGCGTCTGGTCGGAGCGCTGGTGCAGGTGCGTTACGCGGAAACCCTGGCCGATGAGTCGCGCTGAAAGCGAGGAGCGAACGTGAAGCAGAATCACCCGATTGCGCCCTGGACCACCGCGCTGATCACCGGCGCGGCACTGGGCGGCGCGGCCTGCGTCGCAATGCCGGCGCCCGAGCCGCCGCCGCCGGTGCCGCCGGCCACCGTCCGGCCCGACAGCAACGCCGATCTCGACGTGCAGCTTGAGGCGGCCCGCAAGCGACTCGAGCAGGCGGCGCACGACGTGGCGCGGCTGTCCTCGCAGCTGAGCGGGACGGTGATCGATCGTGTCATGCCCTACGTTGAAGGCGGTCACGCCATCATCGGGGTGCAGCTGGAACCGGTCGCGGGTGCTGCGGGGGCGCGCGTGCGCGAGGTGAGTCCGGGGGGAGCTGCCGCGGAAGCCGGCATTCGCGTCGGCGACGTGATCGTGGCGGTGAATGGGACCGAGCTGAAGGACGACGAGCCGGCGCGTCAGGTGGTCCGCATCATGCGCGACGTCAAACCGGACGCCAAGGTGAGCGTGCGCGTGTCGCGCGACGGCAAGACGCGCGACTTCACGGTCACGGCACGGCCCGGACCGAGCGTGCTGGCGAGCGTTCGCGGCCTGCCCGATCTTGGCTTCGGACCGTTTCCCGAGTGGCAGGGTGCCTTCATGTTTCATGGGCCGCTCACGGACATGGAGCTGGCGACACTCACGCCGCGTCTCGGCAGTTACTTCGGCAGCGAAAAGGGGGTGCTGGTCGTGCGCGCACCCACCGACGGGGCCCTGAAGCTCGAGGACGGGGACGTGATCCTTGCCATCGACGGACGCGAGCCCACGAGCGGCTCGCACGCCACCCGCATCCTCGGTTCCTACCAGCCGGGGGAGAAGTTCACGCTGCGGATCATCCGCCAGCACAAGACGCAGGAGCTCCAGGCGACTCTTCCTGAGAAAGCGGGACGTGCCCGCAGGGACATGATGTGGCGCGAGGCTTCGCCGCACGACAGCCCCGCCCCGGGACCCAAGGTGCTGATCTACGGCCGCGACGAAGCCTGAAGAGCTCCAAGAGCGCGAAGGGATGCCGCAGTCCGGAGCGCGCCGGCGCTGCGTGTAACATGCGCGCGTGCGCCGCCAGGACTTTTCCTACGATCTACCCGAGGAGTTGATTGCCCAGGTGCCGCTCGCCGAGCGCTCGGCGAGCCGCATGCTGGTGCTCGACGGACCGAGCGGAGCGCTCTCGGACCGCGCGGTGCGGGATCTGCCTGAGCATCTGCAGCGCGGTGACCTGCTGGTGCTCAACGACACGCGCGTGGTCGCCGCGCGCCTCGTGGGCGTGAAACCCTCCGGTGGACGCGTGGAGATTCTTCTCGAGCGCGACCTCGCGGGGCACGAGGCGCTGGCGCAGCTCGCCGCCAGCAAGCCCATTCGGGAGGGGCTCGAGGTTCACAGCGCGGGCGGTACGGTCCGGGTGCTCAGGCGCGAGGATGAGCTGTGGCGCATCGCGTTGCCGGCTCCGGCGCTGGAATTCTTCGAACGCTGGGGCGAGGTGCCGCTGCCGCCGTACATCCGCCGGCGCGCCGATCACACTGACCGCGAGCGTTACCAGAGCATCTTTGCGCGCGAGCCCGGCGCGGTCGCAGCTCCCACCGCCAGCCTGCACTTCGACGAGCGGCTGCTCACGGCGCTGGCAGAGCGCGGAGTGAGCCGTGCGCAGGTCACCCTGCACGTCGGCGCGGGAACCTTTCAGCCGGTGCGCACCGAGAGCATCGCGGCGCATGCCATGCATGCCGAGCGGGCCTGGGTGAGCGCGGCGACCTGCGAGGCGATCGCGCGCACCCGCGCTCGCGGCGGCCGTGTAGTCGCCGTCGGCACCACGGTGATGCGCGCGCTCGAGTCCGCGGCCCTGGCCGCGAACACCGGCGCGGCGCCCGCGCGCGCCCTGGCTCCCTGGTCGGGGGACACGCGACTGTTCATCACGCCGGGCTTTCAGTTTCAGGTGAGCGATGTGCTGCTGACCAACTTCCATCTGCCGGAGTCGACACTGCTCATGCTGGTGTGCGCCTTCGCCGGCCACCGCCAGGTGCTCGCCGCCTACGCGCACGCGGTGCGGGCGCGTTATCGCTTCTTCAGCTACGGGGACGCCATGCTGGTCACGCGGGAGCGCGCTTGAGGCCGACCTTCACCGTGCAGGCGAGCGACGGCGCCGCGCGTGCCGGCAGGCTCGTGACCGCTCACGGCGTGGTCGAGACCCCGGCATTCATGCCGGTAGGCACCTATGGCACGGTCAAGGCGATGACGCCCGAGGAGCTCGAAGGACTGGGCGCCCAGATCATTCTGGGCAACACCTTCCACCTCATGCTGCGCCCGGGTGCGGCCATCATCGCCGCGCATGGCGGGCTGCACCGTTTCATGCATTGGCAACACCCGATCCTCACCGATTCCGGGGGCTTCCAGGTTTTCAGCCTGAAGAGCCTGCGCCGCATCACCGAGGAGGGGGTACGCTTTCGTTCGCCGCTCGACGGCCGCGAAGTGCGGCTCACCCCGGAGGACTCCATGGATGTGCAGCTCGCGCTGCGCTCGGACATCGCCATGGCGCTGGATGATTGCACCGAGCATCCGGCCACCGAGAGCGAGGCGCGCGAGTCCATGGAACGCTCCGTGCGCTGGGCAGCGCGCAGCCACGCTCACTACTACCGCGGCGACGCGCCTGATGCGCCCGGGGGACTGTTCGGGATTGTGCAGGGCGGCATGCACGCAGCGCTGCGGCTCGCCTCGCTCGAGGCGCTGCTGCGCCTCGACTGGCCGGGCCTGGCGGTCGGCGGGCTCGCGGTCGGGGAGTCCGAGGAGCAGCGCCTGGGAGTCCTCGAGTCGCTGGTGCCGCACATGCCGGCCGGCCGGCCGCGTTATCTCATGGGGGTCGGCCGGCCGCAGGATATCGTGGCCGCCGTGATGCGCGGCATCGATCTGTTCGACTGTGTCATGCCGACGCGGCACGCCCGCAACGGGCACCTGTTCACCTCGACCGGGGTCATGAATATCCGCAACAGCGCTTACCAGGACGATCTCTCGCCGCTCGACGCCGCCTGCGACTGTTACACCTGCCGCAACTACAGTCGTGCCTACCTGCGCCATCTCGACCGCTGCAACGAGATGCTGGGCTCACGGCTCAACACCATCCACAACCTGCACTTCTACATGGGGCTCATGCGCTCGCTGCGCGCCGCCATCGCCGCCGGGGATCTGGCGGCCTGGGCCCGGGGATTCCTCACGGGCCGGCGCGCCGCCGGTGCTGTGGCATAATGCCGCCCTTTTCGCTTCCCGGACCGCGTACATGAATGCCTTGATCCCCGACGCCTGGGCGCAGGCGACACCCGGCGCCCCCGGCGGCCAGTTCCAGTTCGCGCTGCTCATGGCGGCGTTCATCGCCCTGTTTTATTTCATGCTGATCCGTCCGCAGCAGAAGCGCGCCAAGGAGCACCAGGCGCTCGTGTCGAAGCTCGCGGCCGGGGATGAGGTGGTGACCACCGGAGGCCTGCTCGGGCGGGTCACCGATGTGGGCGACACCTTCATTACCCTCGAGATCGCCGAGGGCGTGCGCGTCAAGGTGCAGAAGGTCCAGATCGCCCAGCTGATGCCCAAGGGCACCCTGAAAAGCGCCTGACCATGCTCGAATACGCCCGCTGGAAATACATCCTGGTTGCGGCGGTGCTGCTGCTGGCCACGTTGTTCGCGCTGCCGAACGTGTTCGGCGAAGACCCCGCGCTGCAGGTGGCGCGCAAGGACCACAACCCGGTGACCACCGAGGCCTCCCAGGCGGTGGAGACGTTCCTGCGGCAGCGCGGTATTCGCTTCGATCGGAGCTACATCGACAGCGGGCGCCTCATGGTGCGCTTCGCCAACGTGGCCGATCAGCTGGCGGCGCGCGACGCCGTCAACGACCAGCTCAAGGACACCTACATCACCGCGCTGTCGTTTGCGCCGCGCACGCCAGCAGCCCTGCGCGCGCTCGGCCTGCGCCCAATGCCCCTGGGGCTCGATCTGCGCGGCGGCCTGTATCTGCTCTACCAGGTGGACGTGAATGCCGCGGTCAGCCAGGCGCTCGAGGGCTACGCGCAGGATGCGCGGCGGGCGCTCGCCGCCGCCAACATCCCGGTGAAGGACGTGATCACCGTCGCGTTGGGGAGCGAGCGAGCCAATGCCGTGCGCGTGGTGTTGCCTCCCGAAGCCGACGTCAATGCCGCGCGCAACGCCCTCACTCAGCCGCTGGCGGGGTTGTCCGTCAGCAACGAGAGTCTTGCCAGCGGCTCGGCCCTTACCGGCGTCATGACCCCCGCGCAGATCCGTGAGCGCCAGGACTATGCGATCCAGCAGAACATCACCACGCTGCGCAACCGCGTGAACGAGCTCGGCGTGTCCGAGCCGATCGTGCAGCGCCAGGGGATCGACCGCATCAACGTGCAGCTGCCGGGCGTGCAGAACTCGGCCGAAGTGAAGGACATTCTCGGCCGGGTGGCGACCCTGGAGTTCCGTCTCGAGGACATGCAGAACAATGCCTTCGAGGCGATGCAGTCGGGACGGGCGCCGCTCGGCTCCAAGCTCTACACCCACACGCGCTTCGGTCGCCCGGTACTGCTGAAGCGCGAGGTGATTGCCACCGGTGACCAGCTCACCAACGCCACCACCGGCCAGTCGCAGGAAGGTCCGGCGGTGAACATCAAGCTCGATGCGCGCGCCGGCGAGAACATGCTGAAGACCACGCGCCAGAACCTCAACAAACGCATGGCAGTGGTGCTGATCGAAAAGCGTCGCGAGAGCAGCGAGGTCAACGGCAGGAACGTAACCCGCGATGTGACCGACGAGGAGGTCATCAACGACGCCACCATCCGCGGCGTGTTCAGCAACAACTTCCAGATTACCGGGCTTGCCGCTGGCGAGGCGCGCGAGCTGGCGCTGCTGCTGCGCTCGGGCTCGCTGGCGACGGTGATCTATCCGATCGAGGAGCGCGCCGTGGGCCCCAGTCTCGGGCGCGACAACATCGACAAGGGCGTTACCGCGCTGATCGTGGGCATGGCGGGCGTGTTCCTGTTCATGGCGATCTATTACCGCACCTTCGGCCTGGTGGCCGATCTGGTGTTGCTCGCCAATGTCGTGCTGCTGACGGCGCTGCTGTCGATGATGCGCGCCTCGCTGTCGCTGCCCGGTATCGCCGGCATCATCCTCACCGTCGGCATGGCGGTGGACGCCAACGTGCTGATCTACGAGCGCATCCGCGAGGAGATCCGCAAGGGCGTGTCGCCGCAGGCGGCGATCCGTGCCGGCTTCGAGAAGGCCTTTTCGGCGATTGCGGATTCCAACATCACCACGCTGATCGCAGGCGTGGTGCTGTGGGTGTTCGGCACCGGGCCGATCCGCGGCTTCGCCATCGTACTGACGCTCGGCATCGCGACCTCGATGTTCACCTCGCTGATGGGCAGCCGTGCGCTGCTCACCCTCATGTACGGCGGGCGGCGCAAGATCGCGCGCCTGTCAATCTGACCGGCGCGCACCGCAAGCCCCAGGGGACCTGAGCCTCAAGGACCACAAGTGGAATTTTTCAGCCATCAGACCAGCTATCCGTTCATGGCCACGCGCAAAGTGTGGTACACGCTGTCAGCCGTGCTCATGATCGTGTCGCTGGCGTCGTTCTTCACGCGCGGCGTTAATCTTACTATCGACTTCACCGGCGGCGTCAGCGCCGAGGTCCGCTTCCCGCACGCCATCAACGTCGATGAGGTGCGCACCCGGCTGGCCGCCGCGGGCTTTCGCGAGCCGCAGGTACAGAACTTCGGCTCCTCGCGCGACATCGCCATCCGCCTGCCACCGGACCCCAAGCAGACGGCGACCGAGACTCGCGCGCGCCTGGAGGCGGTGCTCACCGGCATCGACGCGGCCGCCCAGGTGGCGCAGCTGGATGTCGTCGGCCCGCAGGTGGGGAGCGAGCTGCGGGTGAGCGCCATGTGGGCGCTGTTCTTCACGCTGGTGCTGATTTTCCTGTATATCGCGTTCCGCTTTCACACCTGGCGGCTGTCGCTCGGCGCGATCCTCGCAGTCATCCACGATCCGATCCTGGTGCTGGGCTTCTTTTCGATCACCCAGATGCCGTTCGACCTGGCGGTGGTGGCGGCGATTCTCGCCGTCATCGGCTACTCGCTGAACGACACCGTGGTGGTGTTTGACCGGATCCGCGAGCGCTTCGAGACCAACCGCCGCTCGCCGCCCGATGTGGTGCTCGACCAGTCGATCAATCAGACACTGTCGCGCACCATCATGACCAAGGTGGTCACCTCCATCGTGGTGGTGGCGCTGCTGTTCCTGGGCGGTGCGGTGCTCAAGGGCTTCTCCGCGGCGCTGTTGATCGGCATCATCGCCGGCACCTACTCTTCGATCTACATCTCCAGCGCCATCGCGCTCGACTTCGGGCTGACCGCCGAACATGTGTTCCCGACGGTGAAGAAGGCGGCGTTTGATCACCTGCCGTAGCGGAGTGCGGGTACGCTGATCGCCGATCCGCACGTCTGGCTGGCGTTCATCACGCTGTCGCTGCTCGAGATCGTTCTCGGCATCGACAACGTCATCTTCCTCTCCATCCTGGTACAGCGGCTGCCGGCGCGGCTGCAGCACAGGGCGCGCCTTGGCGGGCTCGCGCTGGCGATGGTGACGCGCATCGCCCTGTTGTTCTCGATCGTGTGGCTCACGCGTCTGGTGCAACCGTGGCTGCACGTAGCGGGCCGCAGCTTCTCGGGGCGGGATGTGGTGTTGCTGCTCGGCGGGCTGTTCCTGCTCGCCAAGAGCGTGCTCGAGATCCACCAGACGCTCGAGGGGCCGCCCCCGGATGCCGGCCGGGCGCGGCTGCGCGGCCAGCTGATGGCGGTGATCGTGCAGATCGGGCTCATCGATATCGTGTTCTCGCTCGATTCGGTGTTCACGGCGGTGGGGCTGGTGAGGGAGCTGCCCATCATGGTGGCCGCGATCGTGGCGGCGATCGTGGTGATGATGTGGGTGTCGGGTTCGATCAGCGCTTTCATCGCGCGCTACCCGACCATCAAGATGCTGGCGCTGGCGTTCCTGCTGCTGATCGGGGTCGCGCTCATCGCAGAAGGCCTGCACCTCGAGATCCCGAAGGGCTACCTGTATTTCGCGATGGCGTTCGCGGTGGTGGTGGAGCTGATCAACGTGCGCCTGCGGCGCCGGCTGGACGATCGTCGGCACTGAGCCTGAGCCGGTGCGAAGCCGAGGCGTCGGCGGCGGGGTCCTGGGGTGCCGGTCAGAGCGTAGCGCGGCTCGCGGCCGCCGCGCGTCAGGCGGGACGAGGGTTCGCGGCTGCGCCGTTGGCGGCCTGGCCCACGCAGCTGTGCCGGTAGCCGTACAACACGTAGATGATCACGCCGATCGCGGTCCACACCACCAGCCGCACCCAGGTCGCGGTTCCGAGCGACGCCATCATCAAGCCGCACACCGCGGCGCCGGCAATGCAGGTGAACCACGGCCACGGGGCGCGGAACGGGCGCGGCAGGTCGGGGCGTGTCCGTCGCAGCACCAGCACGCCGATGCACACCGTGACGAAGGCCGCCAGAGTGCCGATCGATACCAGGTGGCCGAGGAGGCCGACCGGGAACAGGCCGCCGATAAGCGCGGCCGACATGCCGGTTACGACGGTGCCGGTCGAAGGGGTGCGGAAGCGCGGATGCACCCGGCCGAAGAACGGCGGCAGCAGGCCATCGCGCGCCATGGCGAAGAAAATACGCGCCTGCGCGATGGTCATGACCAGCATGACCGAGGTCATGCCGGCGACCGCGCCGAGTTTCACCGGGATACCCAGCCAGTGCAGACCGGGGTACTTGTCGAGGGCCAGCGCCACCGGCGCCGGCACGTTGAGCTCGGTGTAACTCACCATGCCGGTGAGCACGGTGGCGACGAGCACATAAAGGATCGTGCAGACGACGAGGCTCGCGAGGATGCCGATGGGCATGTCGCGCTGCGGGTTCTTGGACTCCTGGGCCGCCGTGGAGATGGCATCGAAACCGATGTAGGCGAAGAAGATGACGCCCGAAGCAGCCAGGATGCCGCTCAGACCGTATTTACCCCACGAACCGGCGTTGGGTGGTATGAACGGGTGCCAGTTGTCGGTGTTGATATAACTCACGCCGAAGAGGATGAACAATACGATCACCGTGACCTTGATGGTGACGATGACTGAGTTGAAGACGGCCGACTGCTTGATGCCGATGTAACAGATGGTGGCAATGGCGGCGACGATCAGTATGGCGGGCAGGTTGATGATGGCCCCGGTGAATCGCAGGTGCAGCGCGTCCGCACCCTGATCGAGCGGCGCGTGCGAGAGCGCGTCAGGGATGTGAAGGTGCAGCTGGTCGAGCAGGCTGACCGCGTAACCCGACCAGCCGACCGACACGGTCGCGACCGCAAACAGGTATTCGAGGACGAGATTCCAGCCGATGAACCAGGCGATGCCCTCCCCGAGGGTGGCGTACGAATAGGAGTAGGCGCTGCCGGACACCGGGATCATGGCGGCGAACTCGGCATAGCACAGGCCGGCGAAGGTGCAGCCGATTCCCGCGACGATGAACGACAGCGGCAACGCGGGACCGGCGTTGTTGGCGGCCGCGACGCCGGTGAGCACGAAAATACCGGTGCCGATCACGCCGCCGATGCCGAGCAGCGTCAGCTGAGTTGCGGTGAGCGCGCGGCGCAGCTGGTTGCCGGTGGATTCCTGCTCGTGCAGCTCGGCGATGGACTTGGTCGCAAGGAGTTGTCGCGCCATGGAACCCCCGATTTTTCGCGAAGGACTCTACACAAGCGATCCGTGGAAAGCGAGCCAACCGCGCGCTGACCTGAGCTGCCGGCAGCACGCGATCGCATCAGCGGCTGCGCAGCGCCTCGGGGACATGCGGCGCGAGCAGCTCCACAAGCGCGGCGTATACCCTGGGAGTGCCGGCGACGATGTGACCCTCCTGGCGGTATTCGGCACCGTCGAGCGTGCCGATGCGCCCGCCGGCCTCCTGGATGAGGAGCGTCCCGGCGGCGGTGTCCCACGCGGCCAGGCCGATTTCCCAGAACCCATCGACGCGCCCGGCCGCGACATAGGCGAGATCGAGCGCCGCGGCTCCGGGGCGGCGCACGCCGGCGACCTGCAGCGTGACCGCTTTCAACATGGCGAGGTACGCATCCAGGTAGCGCGTGTTGGCGCGATAGGGAAAGCCGGTCGCGATGAGCGCGCCCTCCAGCGTACGCGCCTTGCTCACGCGCATGCGGCGATTGTCCAGGTGTGCGCCCGCGCCGCGGCTGGCGGTGAACAGCTCCCCACGCATCGGGTCGTAGACCACCGCGTGCTCCAGGCGCCCCCTGACCTGGCAGGCGATCGACACGGCAAACACCGGGAAGCCGTGCAGGAAATTGGTCGTGCCATCCAGAGGATCGATGATCCACAGGGTATCGTGCTCGCCGCTGCGCCCGCTTTCTTCGGCGAGAAACGCATGATGGGGATAGAGCCGGCGGATGCTGCCGATGATCTCCTGCTCGGCCGCGTGGTCCACCTCGGTGACGAAGTCGTTGCTCCCCTTGGAGGAGACGGTCAGCGACTCCAGGCGGTTGAGGCTGCGGATGATGATCTCGCCGGCGCGGCGTGCGGCCCGCACGGCGATGTTGAGAAGCGGCTGCACGGTCCTTAAGCTCGTGTGACCAATCGGCGGCCAAGCTAGCGTACCAGATGGACTCCCCCGACATTCGCATCGTGCTGGTTGCGCCCTCGCACCCGGGCAACATCGGCGCCGTGGCGCGCGCCATGAAGAACATGGCCTTGAGCGAGTTGCTGCTCGTGAGGCCCAAGGAGTTCCCGCATCCGGAGGCGACCGCGCGCGCCTCCGGGGCGCACGACGTACTCGCCGGGGCGCGCATCGTGGCATCGCTCAGCGAGGCGCTGGATGGCTGTGGCTTCGTGGCGGCGACCACCTCGCGCGATCGCGATCAGTACTTCCGGGTGATCGATGTGCGCGAGGCGGCCGCGCGCATCGTGGCCGAGTCGCGCCGCGCGCCCGCGGCGGTCGTGTTCGGGTCCGAGCGCACCGGGCTCACCAACGAGGAACTCGAAACGGCGCATGCGCTGATCCGCATACCGGCCAACGCCGCCTACCTGTCACTGAATCTCGCCATGGCCGTGCAGCTGGTGGCGTATGAGCTGTTTCGCGCCTGCGACAGCGACGCGGCGGCGCACCCGCCGGCCGGGCCACCGCTCGCGAGCGAGCAGGAAATGGCGCGCCTGTACGCGCACTTCGAGCAGGTGCTGGAGGAGATCGAGTTTCGCGACCGCACCCAGAGCGGCACGCACCTGATGGGTCGCATCCGGCGCTTCCTGCAGCGCGCGGAACTCGATCAGAACGAGGTCAACATTCTGCGCGGCATGCTCACGGCGGTACAGAGCCGGCGCCGCCACGCCCGTGCGGAGCGCTAAGTGAGCGCCGCGGCGCCGCTGTACCTCGACTACGCGGCCACGACGCCGGTCGATCCCGCCGTGGCCGCAGCCATGAGCGGCTGTCTCACGGCGAGCGGGGACTTCGGCAATCCCTCATCGGCGCACGCCCTGGGTGCGGTCGCCGCCGCGCGCATCGCTCAGGCGCGTGCGCAGGTCGCAGCCCTCCTGGGGGCGGCGGCGGATGAGATCGTGTTTACTTCCGGCGCTACCGAATCCGACAACCTGGCGATCCTCGGGGTCGCGCGCGCCAACGCGGATCGCGGGCGCCACGTCCTGACCGCACGCACCGAGCACAAAGCCGTGCTCGACCCCTGCAAGCGCCTCGAGAAGGAAGGCTTCAGCGTCACCTATCTCACGCCCGGCCGCTCCGGGCTGATCGAGCCTGCGGCCTTCGCCGCGGCGCTGCGTGCCGACACCGTGCTGGCCTCGATCATGTACGCGAACAACGAGATCGGCGTGCTGCAGGACCTGGCCGCGATCGGCGCATTGTGCCGCGAGCGCGGCGTCGCCTTGCACAGCGATTGTGCGCAGGCCGCGGGCAAGGTGCCCTTGGACGTGCACGGGCTGCCCGTCGACTTCGTCTCGATCACGGCTCACAAGATCTATGGCCCCAAAGGGGTCGGCGCGCTCTACGTGCGCCGCGACGCCAGGGGGCTGGTGCAGCCGCTGATGTACGGCGGGGGACAGGAGCGCTCCTTGCGACCCGGGACGCTGCCCACTCACCAGATCGTGGGGTTTGGCCTCGCCTGCGAGCTGGCCGCACGCGAGCTGCCGGCGGAAGGTATGCGGCTCACGGCGCTGCGCGAGCGCCTGTGGGCGGGACTGGAGGGCCTGGGCGGCACTCACCTGAACGGCGCCGGTGCGCCGCGCCTGCCAGGCATTCTCAGCGTGTCGTTCGAGGGGGTGGAGGGGGAGAGCCTGGTGACGGGCCTGACGGGACTGGCCGTCTCCACCGGGGCCGCCTGTAACTCGCTCTCCGCCGATCCTTCCTACGTGCTGCGTGCCTTGGGGCGCGACACCCAACTCGCCCAGAGCTCCCTGCGCTTCAGTCTCGGACGTTTCAGCGTCGATGCCGACATCGACTTCGCCTTGAACGCCGTGCGGGCGCAGGTGAGGCGTCTGCGCGCACTGTCCCCGGCGGCCTGCGGGTCGGGCGGGGAGGGTTTCGGGCCGGCATGCGGGAGCGGCAGCGGCGCCGCCCTCGTGAGCGGCGAGGCCGGCGGACCGGGGCAGGAGAGCTGGGTGCGGTTTCACCTGCTGGTTGCAGACGACATTGTGAAGGACGCACGTTTTCAGGCCTTCGGCTGCCCCCATACTATGGATACGGCAGCCTGGCTGTGCGCCGAGCTGCGCGGGCGCCGGCGCGCCGCGCTGATCCCGGGCACGCCGGCGACCTGGGCCGCCGCCCGCGGGGTTCCGATCGAGAAACTCGGACGGCTGCTGGTGGTCGAAGATGCACTGCGCGCGTGCCTCTCGCACTGGGCCTGAGGCGCTAGAATACGAGGACCGATGGCCATCTCACTGACTGAATCCGCTGCAAATCGGGTCAAGAGCTTCCTCGCCGCCCGCGGGCACGGCATCGGCCTGCGGCTCGGTGTGCGCAAGACCGGCTGCTCCGGCTTTGCCTACGTGATCAACTACGCCGACGGCCCGGCCCCGGGGGACGCCGTGTTCGAAGACCGCGGCGTGCCGGTGTTCGTTGACGGCGCAAGCCTGGGCCTGCTCGACGGCACGATCGTGGACTTCGTCAAGCAGGGCCTGAACGAGGCCTTCCGCTTCAGAAACCCGAACGTCAAGGGCGAATGCGGCTGCGGGGAGAGCTTCTCCGTCTGAAGCGACCTCGAGCGCGGCGAAAAAGCCTTACCAAACCGGCACTTCCATCGCACGCCAAATTGCCGCGGGTGCGTCACCCAAGGTAGACTTCGCCGCTTGCCCGCGCACCGGCATCGCATGCGGGTGCGAACACCCGCATCCATTTGAAGGTTTTCGAAAGGGCCTTAGCGAATGGCGCTCGAGCGCACTCTGTCCATCGTCAAGCCCGACGGCGTGAAAGGCAATCTCATCGGCGAGGTCTATCGCCGGTTCGAGAAGGCAGGCCTCTCGATCGTCGCCGCACGCATGCTGCACCTGTCGCAGCGCGAGGCGGAAGGTTTCTACGCCGTGCATCGCGAGCGTCCATTCTTCAAGGACCTGGTGCGCTACATGACTTCAGGTCCCGTCATCGTGCAGGTGCTGGAGGGCGAGAGCGCGATCGAGCGCAACCGCGACATCATGGGCGCGACCGATCCGAAGAATGCGGCCCCGGGCACGATCCGCGCCGACCTTGCCGCCAGCATCGAGCGCAACGTGGTGCACGGCTCGGATGCGCCCGACACCGCGGCGCGCGAGATTGCCTACTTCTTCAGCGCCACGGAGCTGCATGCGCGCGATTAGCGCACGCTCGCCGCCATGACATCTGCAGCAACAGAGCGCACCAACCTGCTGGGCTTGCCGCGTCCGGCACTCGAAGCATTCGTGGCGCAGCTCGGCAGCAAGCCCTTCCGCGCGCGCCAGCTGATGAACTGGGTGTACAAGCGCGGCGTCAGCTCGTTCGCCGATATGACGGATCTGGCGAAGGATTTCCGCGCGCGACTCACCACGCAGGCCGAGGTGCGTGCCCCGGACATCCTCTCGGAGCAGCGCTCCGGCGACGGGACCCGCAAATGGCTGCTGCAGGCGGACGCAAGGCAGGCGTTCGAGATGGTGTTCATTCCCGAGCCCGACCGCGGCACGCTGTGCATTTCCTCGCAGGTCGGCTGTGCGCTCGACTGCTCGTTCTGCGCCACGGCCCAGCAGGGCTTCAATCGCAACCTGAGTACCGCCGAGATGGTCGGGCAGGTGTGGCTGGCGGTGCGCGAGCTCGAGCGCGAGGAACAGCAGCGCGCGAGCGCAGGTGAGCCTGCCGCGGCGAGCGCGCCCGGGGATGAGCGCCACGTCACCAACGTCGTGCTGATGGGAATGGGCGAGCCGCTCGCCAACTTCCGCAACGTGGTGCCCGCGCTGCGCATCCTGCTCGATGACTTCGGCTTCGATCTGTCGCGGCGCCGCGTGACGCTGTCGACCTCGGGGCTGGTGCCGCAGATCTACAAGCTTGCGCAAGAGACCAACGTGGCGCTGGCCGTGTCGCTGCACGCGGCCGATGATGCGCTGCGCAACGAGCTGGTACCGATCAACCGCAAGCATCCGATCGCCGAGCTCCTGCAGGCGTGCTGGCATTACCTCGACGAGCAGAACGGCCGCAGTGTCACTTTCGAGTACGTGATGCTCGAGGGCGTGAATGATTCCCCCGCCCAGGCGCGCGCGCTGGCGCGCCTGCTGAAGGGCCATCCGGCCAAGGTCAATCTGATTCCGTTCAACCCGTTCCCCGGCACGCACTACCGGCGCTCGAGCGCGCCCGTCATCCAGCGCTTCCGCGACGAGCTGCTGCAGCGGGGCCTGCTGGCGACCATTCGCCGCACCCGCGGCGACGACATCGACGCCGCCTGCGGACAGCTCGCCGGGCGCGTCATCGATCGCACCACCGTGCGTCTCGGCAGCAAGGTCATCGGCGTCGCGGTTCAACCATGAGCAACCCAGTCAACACCACTTCGCACCACCCGCTGCCGCTGCACCTCGCGGCCGGCGCGCTGATCCTGCTGCTGCTCGCCGCCTGCGCAACTCCGCAGCATCCGAACAAGATACGCGATGCGGCCGCCTACAACGTGCAGCTGGGGATCGCCTACCTGCACCAGGGCGATGTCGCGCTGGCGAAGGACAAGCTCGACCGGGCGCTCGCCGAGGCCCCGAACAGCGCCGAAGTTCACAGCGCCCGCGCGATGCTGTTCGAGCGCATGCACGACCCCGACAAGGCGGATGCGGAGTTCCGCACCTCGCTGCGGCTGGCGCCGCACGACCCTGATGTGGTGAACAACTACGCCGTGTACCTGTGCCAGAACGGTCGCACCGATGAGGGTGTGCGCCGCTTCGAGGAGGCGGCGCACAACGCGCTGTATCGCACGCCCGAGGCGGCTTACACCAACGCCGGAGTGTGCCTGCGCGCGGCGAAGCGCGACGATGAAGCGCGCGCCAACTTCGGCCGCGCCCTGCAGATCCGGCCGAACTTCGCCGAGGCGGCGTACCAGCTGACGGAGCTGGAATTTCAGCATGGCGAGCTCGCCCCGGCGCGCGCCGGCATCGACGCCTTCATCGGCAGCTACGATGCGACTGCGGATCTGCTGCTGCTCGGGGTGCGCGTCGCGCGCGCCCAGGGCGACCGGGTCGGCGCACAGCGCTATGCGCGCCGACTGCAGGTGGACTTCCCCGGGACCGACCAGGCGCGCGCCCTGGCGGAACTCGATCACAACCCCGGCTGACACTCATGGCGCGTGAGGTCGGCGGCGAGCAGATCAAGCCCGTCCGCGGAATGAACGACGTGTTGCCGGCCCAGATCGGCACCTGGCAGCACTTCGAAGCGTGCACGCGCGAGCTGCTCAGTGCCTACGGCTACGAAGAGATTCGCGTGCCGGTCGTGGAGCACACCGAGCTCTTCAAGCGCGCCATCGGCGAGCACACCGACGTGGTCGGCAAGGAAATGTATACCTTCA
Source organism: uncultured Steroidobacteraceae bacterium (assembly GCA_955652795.1). Classification (GTDB taxonomy): domain Bacteria; phylum Pseudomonadota; class Gammaproteobacteria; order Steroidobacterales; family Steroidobacteraceae; genus 13-2-20CM-66-19. The sequence continues at coordinate 20,906 of CATPBQ010000295.1, forward strand.
CCGACCGCGGTGGCGACAGCCTCACGCTGCGCCCCGAAGCCACCGCCGGCATCGTGCGCGCGCTGATTTCCAACGGCCTGCTGCGTGGACAGCGTCACAAGCTGTGGTGTCTGGGGCCGATGTTCCGCCACGAGACGCCGCAGGCCGGCCGCTACCGGCAGTTCTGGCAGGTGGACGTGGAAGCGGTCGGCTGCCCGGGCCCGGATGTGGATGCGGAGCTCATCGCGCTCAGCGCGCGGCTGTGGCGGTGTCTGGGGATCACGGGCCTGCGGCTGCAGATCAATTCCCTCGGCACGCCGGACAGCCGCCGCGCGTATCGCGCCCGGTTGCTGGAGTACCTGCGTGGGCATGCAGCGCGGCTCGACGCCGACAGCCAGCGGCGCCTCGCCGGCAACCCGCTGCGGGTCCTGGACAGCAAGCACCCGGACATGCAGGAGGTGATTCGCGACGCGCCGCTGCTCACCGAGCATCTGGATCCGGAGTCCCACGCACACTTCGATGCGCTCTGCGGCCTGCTGCGCGGCGTGGGAGTGAGCTACGAGATCAACCCGCGCCTGGTGCGCGGCCTCGATTACTACAACCGCACGGTGTTCGAGTGGATCACCCCGTCCACCGGCGCACAGAATGCCGTATGCTCCGGCGGCCGCTACGACGGCCTGATCGCGCAGCTGGGGGGTGACGCGACGCCCGCGATCGGTTTTGCGATGGGCGTGGAGCGCCTGGTGGCGCTCATGCAGGCCGCTGGGGGCACGGTGCCCGCGCCCCGCCCGGACGTGTACGTCGTGGTCGGCGGTCCGCAGGCCGCGGCGCAGGCCCTGGAACTCGTGGAGCGCTTGCGCACTGAGCGGCCGCGACTGCGTTTCGAGCTCAACCTGGGTGGGGGCAACCTCAAGGCGCAATTCCGCCGCGCCGACAAGAGCGGCGCGCCGCTGGCGCTGATCATCGGGGACGATGAGCTCGCGCGCGGCGTCGTTGCCATGAAACCTTTACGCGAGGAGTCCGGTCAGAGCGAGTGCCCGATCGTACAGCTGGCCGCGGGCGTGGATGCGGCGCTGGCGAGCGCGGGGCGCGGCGGCGAGCGCTAAGCGGCATGATGTTGGGAGGAAGTGTGGAAGAGTACCTGTCTGAAAAAGAACAGTGGGAATGGATCAAGGCACAGGTGCGGGAAAACGGGCCGGCTGTGATTCTGGCCGTCGCCATGGTGGGGGCGGGCGTGTTCGGCTGGCGCTGGTGGCAGGCGCACCTCGATGCCGGGCGGCTCGAGGCGGGCGCAAAGTACACGCAGATGGTCCAGGCTCTGGAGGCTGGTGATCGCTCGCGCGCTCTGGTGCTGTTCGGTGAGCTGGAGCGCGGGTATGCGGCCTCGCCCTATACCGACCAGGCGAGGCTGCTGGCGGCGCGCCTGTACGTGCTCGGCGGCGAACTCGATCGGGCGGCCGGCGAGCTCGGAGCCGTGGCGGAGAGTTCGAAGGATCGGGACCTGGCCCTGGTGGCGCGGCTGCGGCTGGCGCGCGTGCAGATCGCTGAGGGGAAAGCCGACGGCGCGCTCGCCACTCTCAACGGAGTCAAGGCCGGTGCGTTCGATGCGCGCTACCACGAGGTGCGCGGCGACGCCTACTATGCCAAGGGTGACAAGGCCGCCGCGCTGAAGGAGTATCGCAGCGCGCAAGCGGCGGGAAGCGACTCGCTCCTGGGTCTCAAGATTGCCGATCTCGCGGCCGATGCGCCGGCGGCGGCGCCCGCGGCCAAATCCACGGCGGCCGGATCGGGCAAATGAACGCCATGCGACACTTGCAACGCTGGACGAAATTGACGCATGCCCTGGCGGTGGCGAGCGCTGTGGCGGCGCTCCTGGCTGTGAGCGCCTGTTCCAAAGACAAGAGCATCGACCAGCCGGCGAAGCTCACGCCCTTGAGCGCCAGCTTGCGCGTGCAACGTGTCTGGTCCGCCGCGGTCGACGACAAGAAGGCCTTGGCCCTGCGCCTGGGGCTGGGCCTCTCGGTTGCCGGCAATCGTGTTTACGCTGCCGGCCACCGTGGCGATGTCGTCGCTATCGATCTCACCTCGGGCCATGTCGCGTGGCGTGCGCGCATCCGCGCACCGTTGTCCGGCGGCACCGCTGCGAGCAGCGAGCTGGTGCTGGTGGGTTCGAGCGACGGGCAGTTGTTTGCCCTCAACCCCGCCGACGGCGCGATTCGCTGGAAAGTGCGCCTGAACGGGGAGGTGCTGGCGCCAGCGGCCATCTCCGAGCGCCTGATCGCCGTGCGCACGGTCGACGGCAAGTTGCGTGCGCTGAGTCCCGCGGACGGGCACGAGCTGTGGTCCCAGGAGCAGCAGGTGCCGCGCCTGTCGTTGCGCGGCACGGCACGCCCGGTAATCGCCGGCGATCTGGTGCTGTGCGGCTTCGACAACGGCAAGGTGATGGCGGCCAACATGAACGACGGCTCGGTGCAGTGGGAGGCGACTATTACACCGCCGCACGGCCGCACCGAACTGGAGCGCCTCGCCGACATCGACTCGGCCGTCCGGGTGTCCGGCCAGGACGTGTACACG
>CATPBQ010000296.1 GCA_955652795.1 uncultured Steroidobacteraceae bacterium
CCTTCCAGCAGCGCCAGCAGTCCCGCGCGCAGCTTGTTGACGTCCACGCCGGCCTTCAGCAGCAGCGGACGCACCGAGCCGCCCGCGCCGTCCAGCAGCGCCAGCATCACGTGCGCGGGCTCGAGGAACTGGTGATCGCGGCCCAGCGCAAGCGATTGCGCGTCGGCGAGCGACTGTTGAAAGCGGCTGGTGAGTTTATCCATGCGCATGGGCAACACCTGGGACGGGGACGCCTGGGTTTGTGGGGACAAACCGCAGTCCGTTCAAGAGCCTGCGGCGTGTGCTCGCCCCGCGGTGCGAGCCTGGCGCTTAGACTAGCGGTGAGTCAACCGCTCGGCCAGCGCGATGACCGCAATGCCGAGGCTGATGAGGAGCACCTGGGCCGCGCTGGTGCGCGGATCGGAGCGGCGGTGCAGGCCGGGGATGAGCCCGGCGACCGCGATGTAGAGAAACCCGGCGGCGGCGAAAGCCAGCGCGAAAGGCAGGATTCCGTTCGCCTGGCGCAGGCCGAAGTACGCCGCAATCGCCCCGATCACCGAGGCGATACCGGTGGCGAGATTCAACAGCACCGCACGCCGGCGCGACAGCCCGGCCTGCACCAGGATGGCGAAATCCCCGACACGGTGCGGGATCTCGTGCGCCGCCACCGCAAAGGTCGTGACCAGGCCCAGCGACATGTCGCTCAAGAAAGCCGCCGCAATCAGCACGCCATCGAGGGCGTTGTGGATGCTGTCACCCACCAGCACCAGCACCCCGGAGGCGCGGTCGCGGCCATGATCGTGATGAACGTGGGCATGCTGCGGCGCGCCCTGCTCCTCATCCTGGGAGTGAGCGTGCCACCACAGCACCAGTTTCTCGATGATGAAGAAGACTCCCAGCCCCACCACCAGCACCAGCCCGATGTCGTGCGCTGCGAAGGGACCGGCGCCTTCCATCGCCTCCGGCAGCAGCCCCAGCAGCGCCGCGCCCAGCAGCGCTCCGGTGGCGAAACTGACGAAATGCGGCAGGATGCGCGCGCTGCGCTCCTCCGGCACCCACAGGAATGCGACCGCAAACGCCGCGCTGGCGATGCCGCCGAACGCGGCGAACAGGATGATCCACAGCAGCAGCACGGCTAAGGGTTCTTTATCTTTCCGCGTCTCAACTCATCGTAACACGCACGCTCGGGGCGGAAACGCGACAACTCACGTCAGCCAGATCAGCGCCGCCATGCGCCCGCACTGTCCGGCGCGACGGTAGGAGAAGAAGCGCAGCGGATCCGAGTACGTGCACCAGCCGCCGCCGAACACCGCGGTGACTCCGGCGGCGGTGAGCCGGCGCCGGGCGAGGGCGCTCAGATCGCATTGCCAGCGGCCGCGAGCGTTGGCGGTGAACGCGGCTGCCGCGGCAGCGTCGTGCGCCAGGAAGGCGGCGCGCACCTCCCCGCCCACCTCGAAGTGTGCCGGACCGATCGCAGGGCCCAGCCAGGCGATGAGCCCGGCCGGCGCGACGCCCAGCCTGGCCAGCGTCGCTTCCAACACCCCGGCGGCCAGCCCACGCCAGCCGGCGTGCGCCGCCGCCACCGCGCAACCGTCGCGTGCGGCAAACAGCACCGGCATGCAGTCCGCCACCTGCATGACGCACACACTTCCGGGGCGCCGGGCGATGGCGGCATCCGCCGGCCGGTGCGGAGCGCTCGCCCGCCCGCACCCCGCTTCGAGGGCGGCGACCTCGATGCCGTGCACCTGCTCGAGCCACAGCGGCTCGGCTGGCAAGCGCAGCTGCGCCCGCACGCGCCGCCGGTTCTCAGTCACCGCCGCGCCGGCATCCCCCACGTGCGCGCCGACGTTCAGCGAGTCGAACGGCGCTGCGCTCACGCCTCCCCTGCGCAGAGTGAATGCGGCACGCACTGCCGGCGGCGCCGGCCAGTCCGGGGCGATGACCTGAAGGGCCGCGCCGCTTGGCGGTGCGCTCACGATCCATCCGCCTCGAGCGCCCCGAGCAGGCGCTGCATGTCTTCGGGCAACGGCGCTTCCCATGCGAGCTCGCGGCCGCTCACGGGATGTGTCAGCTTCAGACGCGCGGCGTGCAGCGCCTGGCGCGGGAATGCATGAAGCTCGGCGGTGAGCGCCGGCGTGCAGCCTGCGGGAACCCGGCGGCGCCCGGCATACAGCGGATCGCCCACGACGGGGAAGCCAATGTGAGCCAGGTGCACCCGGATCTGGTGGGTGCGGCCGGTTTCGAGCGCGACGCGCACCAGTGTGTGCGCCCGAAAGCGCTTCACGACGCGATAACGAGTGAGCGCAGGGCGGCCGTCCGCGCGCACCGCCATGCGGGTGCGCTGGGTGCGGTGCCGGCCGATGGGCTCTTCGACCGTGCCCCCCGCGGTCATCACGCCGGTACACACCGCCAGATACTCGCGCCCGATCTTGCGCGCCGCCATCGCGGCGATGAGGGCGGCATGCGCTTCGGGCGTGCGCGCCACGACCAGCAGCCCGCTCGTGTCCTTGTCGAGCCGGTGCACGAGGCCCGCGCGTGGCAGCAGAGCGAGTTTCGGATCGAGCGCCAACAGCGCGTTCTGCAGGGTATGGCGGGCGTTGCCCGCCCCGGGATGCACCACCAGTCCCGGCGGCTTGTTGATGACGAGCAGCGTGCGATCCTGGAAGTTGACGGCGAGCGGAATCGCCTCGGCGGCGGCCACGGTGTGGGTCGCAAGCTGCGCCTCGATGCGCACCTGCTCCCCGCCCAGGACCCTGTCCTTGGCGCGCAGTGGCCGGCCGTCGACCTGCACCGCCCCGGACTCGATCCAGGCCTTCAGGCGGGCGCGCGAATACTGCGGCAGCGCGCGGGCGAGTGCCTGATCGAAGCGCAGCCCGGCGGCTTGCGCGGGCAGGCGCAGCGCATGCGAACGGAACTCCGCCGGCGCCTGCGCGGTCGGAAGTCCCGGATTCGCTATACTCGGCGCACTCAAGCGGCGCGAAGCCAAAGAAAGGCCCCTTCCAGATGTTCTTGCCC
>CATPBQ010000297.1 GCA_955652795.1 uncultured Steroidobacteraceae bacterium
CTGCGGGTACAGCGGCTGACGGTGCGGCTCGGCAAAGCCGATCGGATAAAGCGGCTCACCCGAGCCCAGGTCGTACTTGTCGGTGGCACCCAGGGTGTGCATCAGCTCGTGGGCGATGACGATGTTGTTGCTGCCCGCCATTGCGGTTTGCGCAAACGCGTGCACGATACCGATCAGGCCCTTCTGCAGACCATGCGAGTCCGGCACGCGATCGAGCGTCGCAGGGTCGTGATACAGAACGAAGATGCGTATGCGCGGGGGCGCGCGTCCCGGCACCTCAGTGGCGTGGGCGGCGAACCAGCGCAGCTTCAGGCTCCACCACGCGATGCCGAGCGGCCCCGCGTCGCGCTCGAGCGCCGGCGGGAGCTCGGAGCCCTGCGGATACAGCTCGGTGTGCACCGGCTGCTCGATCCCTACCCCGTAGCGGTGCGCCTCGCGTGCGAAGAAGTCCTCGATGCCCGAGAAGTCCTTCACCGTCAGCGCCTCGAGGTAGTTCTGTGCCTTGGGGGTCCCGTCGCCGTTGAGCGGGAAGATGCCCACCCACAGCGTCCCCTTCCAGCTCTGAGTCGCGATGCGATCGAGCCACGCCTGGATTGCCACGGCGGCGAGCACGAACAGCAGCAGCGCGATGCGAATGCTCTTCCACATGCGACGCCGCGGCCGCGGCCTCTAAGGTTGCAGCCGGGCGACCGACCAGGCGCCCGTCCTGAATGAGCCGCCCCGCGCGGCCGTCACGCTGCGCGTCCAGCGGGCACGGTCGTGGATGCGCGCCTCACCCTGGACCCACAGCTCCACCGCATCGACCCACAGGCGATAGCCCCCCCAGTGGGGCGGGCGCGGGATAGTGGCCCTCATCGTGTCATCGGCGCCGGGGCTGCCCGGCGTGGGTGCGCCGAAACGTCTCGCCACGGCGGTGACGGCGCCGAGCAGCGCCGCGCGCGAAGCGATCGGTTCGCTCTGCTCACTCGCCCAGGCGCCGATACGGCTCTGCCAGGCGCGTGCGGCGAAGTAGGCGTCGCTGTCCGCCGCAGGTGCCTGCACGATCTGCCCTTCGAGGCGCACCTGCCGCTGCAGGGTGTCCCAGTGCATGACGGCCGCCGCACGGGGGTTGTCCTTCAGCTGCCGGCCCTTGGTCGAGAGGTAGTTGCTGTAGAACACGATGAAACCGGGCTGCGGCACGATGTCCTTGCACAGCACGACCCGCGCCGAGGGGTTGCCGTCGCGAGTGCTGGTGGCGAGCACCATGGAGTTCGCGTTGGGTTGCTGGCGTGCCGCCCAGGCCTCGGCGAGCCAGGCGGCGACGACCGCGAGCGGCTCGGCGGGCAGGGGATCGGGGAGGAGCTCGCGGTGCTCGGCCATGGCGGGCAATGTTAGAGGGTTTCTCGCGCCAGTGCCCCGCAGGGGCCTGCTCGGCGGCTAAGCCGACCTGCACCCCTTGCAGCCCCCGGCGCGCCCCGATAGAAAGGAGTCGGACCTTGAAGGAGGCATCCGTTCCCATGACGGGCGAAACCGCAACGCTGGAGGACCTGCGCCAGCGAGTGAGCGAGCTTGACCGCCAGTTGATCGCACTGGTGGCCGAGCGCAAGGCCGTGAGCGAGGAGGTCGCGCGCGTCAAGCGCGCCACCGGACGGCCGACGCGCGACTATGAGCGCGAGCGCGAGGTGATCCTGGGGGTGCGCGCGCTGGCGAGCGAGCGCGGCGTGTCGCCGGCGCTGGCCGAACAGCTGCTGCGCCTGCTCATCCGCTCCTCGCTCACCACGCAGGAACAGGCGAGCGTGGTCGCGCGCGGCGCCGGCACCGGACGCCGTGCACTCGTCATTGGTGGTGCCGGCAAGATGGGCGGCTGGTTCGTGAGCTTTCTCGCCTCCCAGGGGTTCACGGTCGAGGTCGCGGACCCGGCCTCGGGAGCCGAGGGGGTGGCGCGTGTGGCGGACTGGCGCAGCACGGATCTGAAGCACGACTACATCGTGCTCGCGACACCGCTCGGCATTACCGATGCGATTCTCAGGGATCTCGCGCTGCGACGTCCGCCAGGGGTGATATTCGATGTGGGATCGCTCAAATCGCCGCTGCGTGCGGGACTGCTGGCGCTGAAATCGCACGGCTGCCAGGTGACCTCGGTGCACCCGATGTTCGGGCCCGACACCGAGCTGCTGTCCGGCCGCCACGTGGTATTCGTGGACCTGGGGAACGCGGCCGCGCTCAGCGGGGCGCGTGAGCTGTTTGCGTCCACCATGGCCGAGCAGGTGGTGATGAGCCTCGATGACCACGACCGCCTGATCGCCTACGTGCTCGGTCTGTCGCACGCGCTCAACATTGCGTTCTTCACCGCGCTCGCGGAGAGCGGCGAGGCGGCACCCAGGCTGGCGCGCATGTCAAGCACGACGTTCGATGCCCAGCTCGATGTCGCCAGCCAGGTCGCCCAGGAGAGTCCCGAGCTGTATTATGAAATACAGAGCCTCAACGACTACGGCGCGGAGTCCCTGGAGGCCCTGTCCAAGGCGGTCGAACGGCTGCGGACCTCCGTGTTGTCGCAAGACCACGCCGCATTCGTTGCTTTGATGCGCCGCGGGCGCGATTATCTCGCCGGTCGGCGCAGCCTGGCCGAGC
>CATPBQ010000298.1 GCA_955652795.1 uncultured Steroidobacteraceae bacterium
GGCGAGCCGGCCAAACAGCAGCTCCTCGGCCAGCGGGCGCTTGATGTGCTCCTGGATGGTGCGCGCCATGGGCCGGGCACCCATCTTGGGATCGTAGCCCGCCCGGCGCTCACCCAGTCATCAGCGCGCGCGGCCCAACAGCCCCACCGTCACCATCGCGAGCAGCGCGGTGGGCAGCCAGGCGAGCAGCACCGGGTTGAGATCGAACACGATCGTGCCGCTCTCGATCAGCCGCTGCAGCAGAAAGAAGCCGATGCCGAGAATGAGCCCCAGCATCATGCGCGTGCCCGCGCCCGCTGAGCGCAGCGAGCCAAGCACGAACGGAATCGCCAACAGCACCGAGAAGGCGATGGCGAGTGTGCGCGCGATGCGCGACCAGAACGCGAACAGGTACTCGCGGGCATCGAGCGCATTGGTACGGTAGTAGCTGATCAGCCGCCACAGGGCGCGGCTGGTGAGCTGCTTCGGATCCTCGACGGCGAGACCGAGGAACCCCGCGGTGACGTTCGATGCGAGCAGGCGCTGCCCGGGCGCGCGGGTCGTCACCGCATCGTCCGCGAAGCGCGACTCGCTGTAGTCACTCAGCAGCCAGCTGCCCCTGGAGCCGGCGGTGGCGCGCGTGGCGTGCCCCAGGGCGATCAGCCGATGCTGCGGCGACAGCTCGAAGATCTGCATGCTGCCGAACTGGCGTTGGCTGTACTGCCCGGCCACGTTGAGGATCAGGTCGCCGTCGCGCACCCAGGCGCCGCCGCCGCCACCGAAGCTGACGTTGCTCAGCTTGCTGAAGGCCTTCTGCTCACGGGCTGCCTGTTGCAGCGGCGGGGCGAGCAACTCGCCCAGCAGCAGCTCGACGAAGATCAGCAGCAGCCCGGCCAGCAGCGCAATACCCGCAAGGCGCGCGATCGACACGCCGCTGGCGCGAATCACCGTCAGTTCGCTGCCCCGCGCCAGCGAGCCCAGCCCCAGCAGCGCGCCGATGAGCGCGGTGATCGGCAGCAGTTCGTAGGCCAGCTGCGGCAAATTGAGCAGCGTGTACCAGAAAGCGCCGAGCGCGGTGTAGTGGCCGGCGCCGATGTCATCCTGCTGATCGATGAACACGAACAGCGCCCCGAGCACCAGCATCACCAGCATCACCAGCAGCACCGAGCCCAGGATGGCGCGCACGATGTAGCGGTCCAGCACACTCATAGTCCGCGCACCCGGTAGCGCAGCCGGTTACCCAGCCCCGGCCCTACGATCACCATGAGCGCGAGCAGCAGCACCGCCGCGTGTGTCCACCATAGCCCGAGGAATTCCGGAATCGTGCCACGCGCGATCCACACCTTGCCCACGGAGATGAGATTGACATACAGGAAGAAGATCACGACCGCGATCCACACGCGCGCGTAGCGGCCCTGCCGCGGCTTGAGGCGCGCGAGCGGCACCGCCAGCAGCGCCAGCACCGCGCACATGAGCGGCATGGCGATGCGCGAGTGCAATTCGGCGCGCTCGTTGGCATCGCGCGAGTCGAGCAGGCTCGCGGTGGGTCGGGCCTCGAGATTCCTGATCGCGTCGCTGATCAACGGCACCTGCACCGGCACCACGTGCTCGGCAAAGCGCACGATGCGAAACTCGCGGCGGCCGGGCACGCCTTCGAAACGCTCACCGTCATAGAGAGTGAGAATGTGCGTCATGCCATCCGCCGTGACGGCGTGCCGCGCCCGTGCGGCGAGCGCCACCTCGACCAGCGCGCCGCGATTGCGCTCCAGGAACACCTCGGCGAGTGTGCCGTCGGGAGCGACGTTCTGGGCGTACACCACGGCGTTGCCGCCGCTGAAGATGCGAAACTTCCCGGGCGCAACCGGAGCGAACTGCCCGGCACGCAGCGCCGCGCTGCGCAGACTGAGCGCGCGCGCGGTCGCATCCGGCGCCAGCACCAGGGTGAGCCATGCCAACCCCGCGGTGCCGAGCGCCGCGAGCAGCGCCACGGGCAGATACAGATTCGCAGGCCCGACCCCGCACGCCAGCGCCGCCGCCATCTCGCTGTCGTGGTACAGCCGGCCGAATGCCAGCACCACACCGAGCAGCAGCCCCACGGGCAGCAGGAGCGAGAGGTTCTGCAGCGCGCCCAGGCCGATCAGTTGCAGCACGACACCCTGCGGGTACTGGTTGGCCGCGGCGCGCTCCAGCACCCCCACCACCTGGTTCGCCAGCAGAATGACGAGCAGCACGCCGGTCACGACCAGCCAGGCCGTCACCACCTCGCGCAGAACGTAGCGACCGAGGGTATTCCCCAACGAACTACTCGCTTGCCTACCGCAAACCCGGCGGGCTCTTGAGTTACACTTGCCGCCCTTACAGCCGTGGCGGCGCCTCGCGCGCTCAATAAAGCACCAAACGGAGCGAGGCGCGCACGAGGCGCGACTAAGGTAAATCGTAACGCACGCGCGCCTCAACGGCAGGGGGATATGGCATGGAATTCGGGGTCTGGACGAAGGGCTTGGCAACACTCGATGTGGACTGCCTGGTCCTCGGCGTGTTCGAGGAGGGAGAGCTCAGCGGCGAGGCGCGCAGCGTGGATACGGCCTGCGCAGGCCGGCTGAAGCAGCTGCTCGGGCGTGGCGACTTCCCCGGCCGTGGGTGCGACACGCTGCTGATTGGCGATCTGCCGGGCATCAAGGCCTCGCGCGTGCTGCTCACGGGGCTGGGAGCGAAAAAAAGCTTTCACCGCAGGAGCTGGCGCAAGGCCTGGGCGGCCGCAGCGGCGGCGCTGGCGCGCACGCGCATCGCCAGTTGCGCCGTGGCGATCGACCGCCCGGAAGCGAAGCAGCTGGATGACTACTATTTCGGCCGGGCGGTCGCGGAGCTCA
>CATPBQ010000299.1 GCA_955652795.1 uncultured Steroidobacteraceae bacterium
AACATCGCTGGGCGCGCGGCGACTGGCAATTGCTTCCCTGGATCCTGGGCAGGCGCGATACGCTCGCCGGCGGCGGCGGCCCACTGCCGCTGATCGGCCGGTGGAAGATGTTGGATAACCTGCGGCGCACGCTGTCCCCGCCGGCAAGCGTCGCCGCGCTGCTGGCGGGATGGCTGCTGCCGCGAGACCCCGCCCTCATCTGGACGGCTTTTGTCGTGTCGACGATCGCGCTGCCGACCCTGCTGCCGGTGCTCGCAGCGATCGTGCCGCGCCGCGCCGGCATCAACGCCCGCGGCCACCTGCGCGCCCTCTGCGCGGATGCCGCGCTTGCGGCCTCGCAGTTTGCGCTGCTGATTTGCCTGCTTGCGCACCAGGCGTGGCTGATGGTCGATGCCATCGGCCGAACACTGTTTCGTCTGCTGACACGGCGCAATCTGTTGCAGTGGGTCACCGCAGCTCAGGCGAACCTCAGCTCGCGGCTCGACCTCGGCGGCGCCTATCGGCGCATGAATGGCGGCGTTGCGATCGCCATCGCCGCCGCCATCCTCGTGGAGAGCCTGCGACCCGATGCCTGGTGGGTGGCGGCGCCGTTCGTGATCCTCTGGATCGCATCGCCCGCCGTTGCCGTCTGGATCAGCCGCTCTCCGACCGTCGAAGGTCGCCTGGCGCTCACGAACGCGGACTCCTGCGCCTTGAGACTGGTCGTGCGGCGTACCTGGCGCTACTTCGAGACGTTCGTTACTGCGGACGACCACATGCTGCCGCCGGACAACTTCCAGGAGGACCCGCAGCCGGTTCTGGCCCATCGAACCTCTCCCACCAATCTCGGCCTGTACCTGCTGTCGGCGGTCAGTGCCCGCGACTTCGGCTGGGCCGGCACGCTCCAGACCGTCGAGCGACTGGAAGCGACGCTGGCGACGATGAGCAGCCTGCAGCGGTTTCGCGGTCATTTCTACAACTGGTACGACACGCGGGATCTTCGTCCCCTGGACCCGCGCTACGTCTCTTCCGTGGACAGCGGCAATCTGGCGGCGCATCTGCTCGCCGTGGCGAACGCCTGCCGGCAATGGATCGACGCTCCCCGGTCACCTCGCGAGCCGTTTGCCGGTATCGCCGATGCCCTTACTCTCGCGCGCGAGGCCCTGCGGGAGCTTCCCGCCGACCAGCGAACCCAGGCGATCACGCATCGTCAGGTCGAAAACGCGCTCGATGTCCTCGCGTCCGCGCTGGGCAACGGCGCGCTCGTGTCCGGGGAGCTCGCGGCGCGACTCGCGCACAGCGCAGTTCATGCCGCAACCCTGGTCGACATCGCACGAGCGCTGGCCGGCGAACTCAGCGCCGACGCCGGCGCCGACATGCTCTTCTGGGCGGAGGCGGCGCAAGGCTCGATCGAGAGTTGGCGCCGCGATGTCGCGCAGACGGACGAGGAAACCCGCAGCCTGAAGCGACGCCTGGCAAGCATCGGGTTGATAGCGCGCGAGATGGCCGAGGCGATGCAGTTCGGCTTCCTGCTCGATGCAGAGCGCCGGCTTCTCTCGATCGGCTACCGCACTGTCGAGGGTGCTCTGGACCCGAGCTGTTACGACCTGCTTGCCTCCGAGGCGCGCCTGGCGAGCTTCGTGGCGATCGCCAAGAGCGATGTGTCGGTGCGGCATTGGTTTCGCCTCGGGCGCGCGGTGACTGCGGTCGGACACGGGGCGGCGCTCATTTCCTGGTCGGGCTCGATGTTCGAATACCTGATGCCGTCGCTCGTCATGCGTGCACCGGCCGGAAGTCTTCTGGAACAAACCAGCCGCCTGATCGTCCGGCGCCAGATCAGCTACGGCGCCGGGCTCGGCGTCCCGTGGGGCATTTCGGAATCCGCTTACAGCGTGCGCGACCTCGAGCTCACCTACCAGTATTCGAACTTCGGCGTGCCCGGCCTCGGGCTCAAGCGCGGCCTGAGTGAAAACGCGGTAATAGCGCCCTACGCTACGGCGCTCGCGGCGATGGTCGATCCGCGACGCGCGGTGCGCAATTTCGCGCAGCTCACCCTGTGCGGCGCGCGCGGCCGCTACGGGTTCTACGAGGCGCTCGACTACACGCGCAGCCGCCTGCCGGAGGGTTCGCGGGTTGCGATCGTGCGCGCGTTCATGGCCCATCACGCGGGCATGACCGTGGTGGCTCTCGCCAACGTGCTCTTCGATGGACGGATGCGCGAGCGGTTCCACTCGGAGCCGAGCATCCAGGCGACGGAGCTTTTGTTGCAGGAGCGCACGCCGCGCGATGTCTCACTGGCGCATCCGCGGGCCGAGGAAGTCGCGACCACCGCGCGGGTCGTGCAATTCCCGGAGGTGCGACGCCTGCTCACGGCGCACGCAGCCACGCCGCAGGTGCATCTGCTCTCCAACGGTAGCTACTCCGTGATGCTCACGGATGCAGGCTCCGGCTACAGCCGCTGGCGCGCTCTCGACGTAACGCGCTGGCGCGAAGACTCCACGCGCGACGATACCGGCAGCTATTTCTTCCTGCGCGACATCGAGAGCGGCGCGGTGTGGTCCGCAGGCTACCAGCCCAGCGGCATCGAGCCCGACAGCTACCAGGTGACCTTCGCCGAGGATCGTGCGCAATTCGTTCGCCATGATGCAACGATGATGACGACGCTGGAGATCGTCGTTTCGCCGGAGGATGACGCCGAGGTGCGCCGCGTATCGATCGCGAACAGCGGCAGCCGCGTGCGCGACATCGAGATCAGCTCCTATTGCGAGCTGGCGCTCGCACCCCGCGCAGCCGACGCGGCGCATCCGGCGTTCTCGAAGCTCTTCGTGCAGACCGAATATGTCGCCAAGGTGGGCGCCATCCTGGCAACCCGGCGGCGGCGCTCGCCCGCCGAGCCGCAGATCTGGGCGGCCCATCATGCAGTCGTCGAAGGCGAGACGCTCGGCAAGCCGGAGATCGAGACCGACAGAGCCCGGTTTCTCGGCCGCGGGCGCGGGATCAGAAGGCCCGTTGCCGTGTTGGATGGCCGGCGTTTGTCCAATACGGTCGGCACGGTGCTCGACCCCGTGTTCGTGCTGCGGCAGCGTGTGCGGGTACCGGCGGGCGCGACCGTGCACGTCGCATTCTGGACCAGCGCCGCATCGTCCCGCGAGAACGCGCTGGACCTGGTGGACAAGCATCACGAGCCGAACGCCTTCGTACGCGCATCCACGCT
>CATPBQ010000300.1 GCA_955652795.1 uncultured Steroidobacteraceae bacterium
GTTCCTCGGTGAAAAGCAGTTCGCCGGAGCAGTAAAGCTGGTGCCCGTTGACAACAGCGCAGCGCAGATCGTGTTTCTCGAAAAAGTTCTGAAAATGAACGCCGCAAAATACTCGACCACCTGGACCAAGAAGTCGTTCCGCGACGGCATAAATCCGCCCTTGGTCACCGGTAGCGACGCCGAAGCGCTCGCTTACGTCAGGCGCACTCTCGGGGCCTGCAGCTATGTCGCCACTCCGACTGCGGCGGACGTGGTGGTGGTCTTCAGCCTTTAGGCCTCACGCTCCTCGCCTGCGTACGATTCATATTCTCCGATATCACCCCGACCTCCTTTCGACTGGAGCAAGCGTTCTCCGCCGACGGAGGAAAGAGCTGGCAGCCGAACTGGATCGCCGCGTTCACGCGGCAGAAGCCATGAGCCGCCGATCTTATTCATCGCCCCTGCATGTCGAGATTCTCGGCCAGAAACGCGTAGATGTCCGCGCTCTGCGCGATCGCCTGCGTGACGGTCTCGCCCCCGCCGTGACCCGAGGACAGGTCCACTGCCAGCAACACCGGTGCGGGCCCGGCCTGGGCACTCTGCAGCGCGGCGGCCAATTTGAACGAGTGCATCGGCATGACCCGCGTGTCGTGATCACCGGTGATCAGCATGGTCGCCGGGTAGTGAGTCCCGCGATGCACGTTGTGCACTGGCGAGTAGGCGTACAGTGCCTTGAACTCCTGCGGATCCTCGGGCGAGCCGTAGTCCCCCTCCCAGCCCGCGCCCTGTCCAAAACGATTAAAGCGCAGCATGTCCAGCACGCCCACCTGGGCGATCGCCGCCCCGAACAGGTCCGGCCGTTGCGTCAGGCACGCGCCGATGAGGAGCCCGCCGTTGGAGCGGCCGTGAATCGCGAGCCGGTGTACCGAGGTGTAGTGCTGCGCAATGAGCCACTCGGCGGCGGCAATGAAGTCGTCGAACACGATCTGCTTGTGGGTGCGAATGCCCTGACGGTGCCATGACTCGCCATACTCCCCGCCACCGCGAATATTGGCGATTGCAAACACGCCGCCCATTTCCATCCAGGCGAGGCGCGAGGGGTTGAAGAGCGGCAGGGTTGACACCCCGAAGCCGCCATAGCCATACAGCAGCAGCGCATTGTCGCCCTGCAATTTGAGCCCCTTGCGGTAGGCCAGCAACATCGGGATGCGCGTGCCGTCCTTGCCGGGGTAGAAGACCTGGCGCTGCTCGAACGAGGCGGGATCGAACGCGACTTGCGGCGCGTGCACGAGAGTGCTGGCCCCGGACTCCAGGTCATAGCGGTAGATGGTCGGCGGGGTGATGAGATCGGTGAACGAGTAGAACGTCTCGCGATCCTCGGGATGGCCGTCGAAGCCGGCAGCGGTGCCGGGACCGGGAAGGCTGATTTCGCGACGTGGCGTGCCGTCCAGGCCGTAGGTCATGACGCGACTGTGCGCGTCGTGCACTGACCTGACGATCAACTGGTGATCGACCAGGGTGACGCTCTTGCCCCCCAGATCGATCGCGTCACGCCCCTCCGGGATCACATTCCTCCAGTTTGCTCGCGCGGGGTTCTTCGGGTCGATCGCCAGCACCCGTCCGTTCGGAGCGTTGAGCGAGGTGAGGAAGTACAGCCAGCCGGCATCGGCGCCGACATAGATGTAGGCAGCCTCGAAGCCTGGCGCCACCAGGGTCGGGGTCGGGGCGCTCGCCGTGAGATCGATCAGATACAGGTTCTCGCGTCCCTTGTCCCCGACCTCCCCTTCACCGGCGAGCACGATGAGCCAGCGGCCATCGGCGGACAAATGCGGCTCGAACTGCCAGTCCGGATGTGCGCTGTCCTCCAGTACGCGTCGATCGGCCGCCGCCGCCGTGCCCAGGGCGTGATAGTAAAGCGCGTTGCCCAGATCCTGAGTGCTGAGCTCCGCGCCCGGCTGCGGCGCCGGAAAAGCGCTGTAGTACAGGCCCTTCGCGTCGGGGGTGAACGCCGGCTCGTAGTACTTGGTGAAACGCATGACATCGGGCAGGTCCTGGCCGGTGGCCAGATCACGGACACGCCATTCAGTCCAGTCCGAACCTGACAACGAAACAGCGTAGGCCAACAGGGTGCCGGCACGATTGGGCACGTAACCGGTCACCACCGGGTTGCCCGCCGGCGGCAGCCTGTTCGGATCGACGGCGACCGCGGGCGGGTCGGTGAGCCGGGTCGCCGTCAGCAGCACGCTCTGGTCCTGGTGGCCACTGTTGTTGGTATAGAAGTAGCGGCCGCCTTCCTGGAACGGTATGCCGCTCTTCTCGAAATCATACAGTTCGGCGATGCGGGCGCGGATGCGCACGCGTTGCGGGAGTGCCTCGAGATACGTGTGCGTCAGCCTCGCTTGCGCACTCACCCAGGCACGGGTCGCGGGCGAATCGAGGTCCTCGAGCCAGCGATACGGATCCGCTACCGCCGTGCCGTGGTACTGCTCCACCACGGAGCCGCGGGCGGCGCTCGGATAGCTGAGCCTGTCGTGAGGTCGCCGCATGGGAGTCGCGGCATACAGCGCCGCCAGGGATCCTGCTGTCCAGACGACCACGAGTATGAGTCCGCCGCGTTTTCGTGACATGACTTCTTCCTCCCGCACGGTGCTGCGGTCCGCTCGAGCCGCGCGAGCGGCGCAATGCCCGGCATCCTAGTAGAATTGCCACATGCCGCGGCACATCGGAATCGTCGCCTGCTCCGCCGAGGGCGCGGCGCTTTGCTATCGGACCGTGTGTCTGGAGGGGGCGCAGTTACTGGGAGCGCTCGCTCACCCCGAAGTCTCGATGCATACCCACTCGCTCGCCGAGTACATGAAGTGCTTCGAGCGGGACGACTGGCCGGGGGTCGGGGAACTGATGCTGTCCTCCGCCCACAAGCTCGCCAAAGCGGGCGCTGATTTCCTCGTCTGTCCGGACAATACGATCCACCAGGGGCTGCCGTGGGTGATCAGACGCTCACCCCTGCCCTGGCTGCATATCGCGGAGGTGGTCGCGGCGCAGGCCGCCGAACGCGGGTTCCGCAGGCTCGGCATCATCGGGACGCGCTATCTCGTCGACGGCGAGGTCTATCCGGAAAAGCTGAGCGCGCGCGGCCTCGGGTACCTGCGGCCGAACACCGCGGAACGCGCCGAAATCAATCGCATCATCTTCGAGGAACTGATTGCCGGGGTTTTCAGACCCGAGGCAGTCGCCTACTTCCAGCGGGTCATGGGCCGCATGAAGGACGAAGGCTGTGACGCCGTGGTGCTGGGCTGCACGGAGATCCCGCTGATCATGAACGACGCGAACTCCCCGCTGCCAACTCTCGACTCCACGCGCCTGCTGGCGCGCGCCGCATTGCAGCGCGCCGCACACACGGTAGCCGCGCGCTAAGGGGGCGGTTCCTGCGCCCGAGGAACGCGGATCGCGGCGCTATTTCTTGCCCTCAAACTTGAAGGAGACCTTCACCTTGGCGCGGTAACTCTTCACTTTGCCGTTCTGCACCTGCATGTCCAGCTGCACGACCTCGACAATGCGCAGATCTCGCAAGGTCTTGGCGGCCTGCGTAACCGCTGCGGCCGCGGCCTTCTCCCACGACTCGGTGCTGGTCCCGACCAGTTCGATGATCTTGTAGACGCTATCGGCCATGGATTTCTCACCTTCCAGCCCGCTTGCGGGGCCGCCTGTTTGTTGTTCAGCCGTGCGCGCATGATGCTGCCGACCCTGAGTAATTGCAACGCACCGCGCGGGGCGCCGCCGCCGCGCGAACGGTGCACAAGAAGAAGGAGCGACCATGAACTCGATGATGCATGAGTGGACGGCGGCAGCCGCAATCCTGCTGGCGGGGATGGCGATGCCGGCGCCGGCGGAGGCGCCGCCCGCCCCCTACCGGCCGCTCGCTTTCCTGGTTGGTCATTGCTGGAAGGGCACCTTCCCCGACGGCCAGGCAACCGATGAGCATTGCTTCAGCTGGATCTACGGCGGCAAGTTCGTGCGCGATCAGCACGTCGTGCACCGCGGCGAAGGCCATCCCGACGGCTTGGGCGAATCGATTTATGTGTGGGATGCGGCGTCGAAGCAGCTGCAGTATCTGTACATCGAGAGCGCCGGCGGTTTCAGCCGCGGCACCGTCTCCGGCGAGGGCGACGCACTGCTGTTCCCGCCGACGAGCTACCTGGAGAAGGGCGAGACGCAGACCTATCGCAGTCGCTGGCAGCCTGCAGGTCAGGATGCCTACGACGTCGTGACCGAGTTCCAGGTGGAAGACCGCTGGGTGCCGGGATTCACGGTGCACATGGAAAAGGTGACGCCCGCGAAACTCAAGGAACCGAAGAGATAGTCGGCGGATGCGTAGCCCTTCGCCGGCCTGCGGGCGCGCGGGTCTCCGCGGGCCGACGCCATACGGGGCGGCGCACCAGCGTGCTCTTGCCGAACAGCGATTCGATGAGATCGACGGCGAGCACCGCGGTCTTGTTGTGCACATCGAACGCCGGGTTGAGTTCGACGACGTCCAGCGAAGCCAGCCGGCGCGTGTCGGCAATCATCTCCATGCACAGCTGCGCCTCGCGGTAGGTCGGGCCACCGGGCACCTGCGTGCCCACGCCGGGCGCGATATCAGGATCGAGGAAGTCGACATCGAAACTCACATGCAGGTGGGTGTCGTTGTCGAGTCCCGCGAGCGCCTGTTCCATGGTCTGACGCATGCCCATCTCATCGACGTAGCGCATGTCGAACACGTCGAGGCCCTGCTCGTGGATGAAACGCTTCTCACCCGCATCGACGCTGCGGATGCCGACCTGACGCACCCACGAGGGCTGAACGGCGGGCGATACTCCACCGAGCTCGGTCAACTCACGCGGTCCGAACCCGCACAGGCAGGCGAGCGGCATGCCATGCACATTGCCGCTCGGGGATAGCTCGCTGGTGTTGAAATCGGCGTGCGCATCGAGCCACAGCACCTGCAGCTTCCTGCCCTGCTCGCGGCAGTGGCGCGCCACCGCGCTGATCGAACCGATCCCCAGACAATGATCGCCCCCCAGGAGGATCGGCAGCCGCTCCTGCTGCAGCTGCGCGTACACCGCCTCGTGCACCAACTGGGTCCAGCGCAGCACCTGTGGCAGATGCCGGTACCCGTCCTGCGGCGGCTGCCAGGGATTTCCCGGTCCGTTCAGGTTACCGAGATCCAGCACCTCCAGCTCACGCTCACGCAACGCGGTGGCCAGTCCCGCTACGCGCAAGGCCTCCGGTCCCATGGACGCGCCCCGATCCGCCGCGCCCACGTCCGTGGGCGCGCCAATGAGCGTCGCCGCACGCACGCTCACGCCGGCACTCCGGGGCGAGCCGCACGCTTTTGGGGCTCGGGTAACAGCAGGGCGAACAGGTCCTTCGGATCATCCAGATCCGGCAGCAGATCGATCTGTCGCTGCGCGCCGCGCTCCGCATGATGAATGCGCAGCAGGTAGCGCAGGGAAGAGAAATCCTCCAGCGCAAATCCGACCGAATCGAAAATCGTGACGTCGCGATCGCTCACGCGCCCCGGCACTTGCCCCGCCAGCACCCGGGCGAGCTCGGTGACCGGGAAGGCCGCATTCATCTGCTGGATTTCGCCCTCGATGCGCGACTGCGGCTCGTACTCCACAACGACCCGCGCATCCGGACGCAACAGAATGTCCGGATGCAGTTCGGTCTTGCCCGGACAATCGCCGCCCACCGCGTTCAGGTGTACGCCCGGGGCGATCATCTGCGGCGTCAGAATCGTGGCGTTGCACTTATCGGCCGTGACGGTCGTGACGATATCGGCGCCCTGCACGGCCGCCGCGGTCGAGCCGCAGCGCACCACCTGAAGGTCCGGCAGATGCAAGCGCGCGAGATTGTGCTCGAGCTTGGCGGTCGCCCCCGCATCGGTGTCGTACAGCCGCACTTCGCGGATGCCGAGCATGTGATGGAAGGCGATGGTCTGGAATTCGCTTTGCGCACCGTTGCCGATGAGGGCCATCACCCGGCTGCCCGCGCGTGCCATGCGGCGGGCCGCGAGTGCCGAGGTTGCGGCTGTGCGCAGGGCCGTCGTGAGCGTCAGCTCCGCGAGCAGCAGCGGATAGCCGGTCTGAACATCCGCGAGTACTCCGAACGCCGTCACCGTGAGCAGCCCCACCGCGGTGTTCTTCGGGTGTCCGTTCACGTACTTGAAGGCGTACAGCCGCCCGTCCGAAGCCGGCATGAGCTCGATCACGCCCAGCGGCGAATGCGTCGCGTGGCGCGGGGATTTGTCGAACACGCTCCAGCGCAGGAAATCCGCCTCGATCTCACCCGCGAGCTCCTCAATGAAGCGCGCCGCCCCGCGCCGGGCGACGAGATCCTGGATGCGCTCGATACCAATGAAATCGACCATGACTGAACTCCGTCGGCAGCCGTGAGGGCTCTGAGGGTCGTCGGCCGCATTGACATGGTCGGGCGGCCCGCAACCAAAAGAAAGCCAGAAACCTGTTCATAACTGGTAGTGCCTTGATCATAATGGTAGGTACGATTGACGTTTATGCTATATTGTCCGCCGGGAGACTAAAGTGGATGACACCGACCGCCAGCTGA
>CATPBQ010000301.1 GCA_955652795.1 uncultured Steroidobacteraceae bacterium
CCCCGCACATCCAGCACCCTGACATTCACAGCTTTCATATCATCGAGCGCGGCCGTTACCAGGTTCTGCAGCGGCAAGGCGCGCTCCTCCGGGGGGCGCAGGCGTTTGCGGGTGATCATGTGCTTAAGTGAGTTCTCCTGAAGACTATCCCTCAGCGGCCATCGGGCTCTTGCTGTGCAGCATAGCACCTCGTCTCGAGGATGATCTGCCTCACCTCGTCAGGAACGAGGTAGCGCGGGTCGCGGCCCGCGATGATGAGGGAACGCAGTTCGGTCGAGGAAATCTCCAGCTGGGTCACCGCGTGCACGTACACGCACCCGGAAGGTCTCTCGTGCAGCACGCGGATCGTGCCGGTGCCGTGATCGACCATGACCTCGCCCAGGGGACCGGTGGTCGGCGCGCGCCACCCCGGGCGGTGAGCCACCACGATATGCGCCAGCGTCAGCAGCTCGCGCCAGCGGTGCCAGTTGGGCAAGCCGAGAAACGCATCCATCCCGAGCAGCAGACACAGCGACGCTTGCGGGTACTCCCGGCGCAGCTCCGTCAGCGTGTCCACCGAATACGACACGCCGCTGCGGCGCACTTCGCGGTCGTCGACGACGAAGCTCGGCTGATCCGCCACCGCCGCCCGCACCATCTGCAGCCGCCGCTCGGGGCTCGCGTACAGCTGAGCCCGATGCGGCGGACTGCCGGTGGGCAGAAAGCGCACTTCGGCGAGCCGCAGCTCCTGCCACAGCTCGAACGCCGTGCGCAGATGGCCACAGTGAATCGGGTCGAAGGTGCCACCGAAGACGCCGATGGGTTGCATCGGTTACATCGCCCGCACGCGCGTGAGCCCAAGGCCCGGCCCGGCGGGCTGCCCGCACAGGTCCGCCGCCAGCAGCGCCAGCTCGTCCCACGCATCGCCCGCAACACGGCCCTTGATCATGCGGTCGGCGCGCACCGCGCGCCGCGCGAGCGCCGCGAACGGCAGCCGGGACGCGCGCCGCAGCCCTTGCTCGAGCGCGGCTCTGTGGCGCTGCTGCCAGGCGGGCGGTTGGCCGCCGCCGCGAGCACTCCATACGTCCCGCAGCGCGCGGCTTAGTGCCCACAGCACCAGAGTCGGCTCCGTGCCCTCGGCGCGCAGGCCCGCCAGCACGCGCAGCGCCCGCGCCGTCTCGCCCGCGAGTACGGCCTCGCCCAGCCGGAAGACATCGAAGCGCGCGCTATCGGCGACGCTCGCGAGTACGGTGTCGGGCGTCACCCTGCCATCGGGCGCCAGCAGCGTGAGCTGGCTCAGCTCCTGGTGTGCCGCGAGCAGGTTCCCCTCGGTGCGCGCCGCCAGAAGCTCGAGCGCTTCATCGCTTGCCTCGAGCTTCAGCCTGCGGCAACGGCCCTTGAGCCACGCCACCAGGCGCTGCGGATCCACCGGCCAGATCTGCACCCAGGCCCCGTGCGCCTCGACCGCCCGCACCCAGTCGGCACCCTGCGCGTCGCGATCGAGGCGTGGCGTCAGAATGAGGAACAGTGTGTCAGGATCACGCGCCTCGAGCAGTGCGATCAGGGCTGCGTTGCCGGCCGTGCCGGGCCTGGCGCTGGCCAGGCGGATCTCCACCACGCGGCGTGCACCAAACAGCGACAGATTGGCGGCGGAGGCGCGCACCTCGTCCCAGTCGGCGGCACGCTCGATGAAGTGCACCTCGCGCTCCGTAAAGCCTGCGCCTCGCGCCCGCGCACGCACGGCGTCGGCTGCTTCCGCCGCGAGCAGCGGTTCGTCGCCGGAGATGAGATATGCCGGCAACAGGCGTTCCCCGAGGTGAGTGGCGAGCGAGTCGGAGGTGAGCTTCAAAAGACCTCATCCGGTGAGAGGGCAGCGTGCGGGGCGACCGACAACCTAGCCGTGTGGGCGGTGCCTTCATTATCAACCATAAACGGCGCGGCCAGCGCGAGTTGCCTCCATCCCCGGGGGCGGCTACCCTGCAGATCCCGCCAAAGCGGAATTGCCTGACTTGAGTATCGGTTCGCGTCGCAATCGCCTGCTCGCCCTCGTGGCGGCCTGCACGCTGATCGCCTGTTCCGCCGTGTATTCGGCGCACGGGCTCGACGATCGCTCGCACCAGCATTCACAGTGCGACGTGTGTGTGCACTTCAGCGGCTGCGCCGGCTCGCCGGCGCACGCGACGGCCATCAGCAAGCCGGTACTCGTGGTGCGCGTCGCTCCGACGCGACCGGACGTTATCCTGCCCACGCGCTCTCCCGTGGGCAATCACCTGCCCCGGGGTCCTCCCGCCCTCCTCGCCTGATCTGACTGTCCGCCGGAGCACTCGCCGCGTTGCGGGCGAAGCCGGCTTCAGGGCGCGCGCACCGCGCCGCAGTCGGCTTTGCGGCTGACATGGATCTTCCGGGAGTCAGGACGATGTTCACGGTTCGTTTCTGCGTTGCGCGCGCACTCGCCGCGGCGCTTCTCATGTGCCCGGCAATGGCCGCATTCGCGCAGGTGGCGGATCAGGCCAGCTCCAGCCTGCCCACCATCGTTGTCACCGCACAGCATCTGAACGAGGAGCGCTCGCGCATCGATACCCAGACGGGCGCTTCCACCTATACGTTCAACTCCAACGACATCCAGTCGGCCCCGGGCGGGGACAACGTGCAGTTGAATCAGGTGATGCTGCAGGTGCCCGACGCCGCCCAGGACTCCTTCGGGCAATTGCACATCCGCGGCGATCACAACGGGCTGCAGTTCCGCCTGAACGGCGTCATCCTGCCCGACGGCATCAGCGTCTTCGGCCAGACGCTCCCGCCGCGCATGATCTCCAGGATGACACTCATCACCGGAAGCCTGCCGGCGGAGTACGGCCTGCGCAGCGCCGGCATCATCGATCTCACCACCAAGGGGGGCGCGCTGCAGCCCGGCGGCTCGGTTTCCGTGTACGGCGGAAGCCATGGCTCGATTGAGCCGAGCTTGAACTATGGCGGGTCCTCGGGGGCCAACACCTACTTCGTCACCGGCGACTTCATTCGCAACGATCTGGGGATCGAGTCCCCGGACGGCCGCTCCACGCCGCTGCACGACCACACCAGGCAATATCACGGCTTCGGTTATTTCGAGCACATCTTCGATGAGAGTAACCGCCTGTCGGTCGTGGCCGGGAGCTCCGATGACCGATTCGAAATTCCGAACCGCGTGGGGGTGCACGCCGCCGACATTGGTCCGGGACTCACGGTCAACGGGCAGACGGATTTTCTCAGCAATCTGCTGAACGAGAATCAGCGCGAAGTCACCCAGTTCGCCGCGCTGAGCCTGCAGCACTCGCAGGGACCCCTGAGTGTGCAGACCTCCCTGATCACGCGCTACTCGAGTCTGAATTTCTCACCGGATCCGAACCTCGGCGACCTGCTCTTCAACGGCATCTCGCAGCAAGCCTACAAACGAGATGTCGCGTACGGCCTGCAAAGCGATGGTGCCTATCGGTTTGGCGACGCTCACACGATTCGCGCCGGACTGTATGCGCAGAGAGATCGTTTGACGAGCAATACCGCCTCTCAGGTACTAGCGACGGACAATACCGGGGCGCAGACATCGGATGCACCGATCATGGTTGTCGATAACAGCGAGAACACGCAGACGATCGAGAGCGCCTATCTGCAGGACGAATGGCGGCTCGCGCGGGTGGTGACCGTCAACTACGGGGTGCGATTCGATCACTTCACCGCGTTCACGAACGGCAGCCAGGTAAGCCCACGTGTCAATCTCGTGTGGCTGGCGGCTGAAAATACCACCGTGCACGCGGGTTACTCGCGTTTCTTCTCACCACCCCCGTTCGAGCTCGTCGGCAGCACGACGCTCGCCAAGTTCCTGAACACGACCGCAGCCCCCGCGGTCACGGTCGATGACCCCGTCAAAGCCGAGCGATCGAACTACTATGATCTGGGCCTCGAGCAGAAACTGTCCAGCTCGTTGACCGTCGGCGTCGACAGCTACTACAAGCAGGCGATCCATCTCATCGATGAGGGGCAGTTCGGCGCGCCGATCATTCTGACGCCCTTCAACTATCGATACGGTCAGGTGTACGGCGTGGAATTCACTGCAAACTACACGATCGAGCACTTCCAGGCCTACGGCAACCTCGCGTTCCAGCGCGCGATCGGCAAGGACTTCGAGTCCAGCCAGTTCAATTTCAGCGCCAATAACCTGGCCTACGTCACCGATCATTACATCCACCTCGACCATGAGCAGGAGATGACGATCTCGGGCGGCGCCGCCTACGTGTGGCAAGGCAGCCGATTCAGCGGCGACATCCTGGTGGGGTCCGGGCTGCGAGCGGCCTTGATCCTGCCGGACGGCAGCGCCATCCCGAACGGCGCTCACCTGCCCTACTACCGTCAGGTCAATCTCGGCGCGAGTCACGCGTTCGACGCCGAAGGCATCAAGGGCCTGTCGGTGCGCCTCGATGTGATCAACGCCTTCGACCAGAAATACCAGATCCGCAACGGCACGGGCATCGGCGTCGGCGCACCGCAATACGGCCCGCGGCGCGGGTTTTTCGCCGGAGTGTCGAAGACATTCTGAAGACATTCCAGGGGCAGCCGGCCGAGGGCTACGGCCCGCCGTGTTGCGCAGCCGAGCGCGTTACCCGGCCGACGGCGTCGATCACTCCGTGCTGGTGCAACCACGCACGCGCATCCTCGGCATCCCTTTCAAACCAGGCGCCGGTGTTGCCGAGCCGGAAGCTGTAACCCCAGGCGTCCATGTCAGAAAGCAGCCGCGCTCGCCCGACGCCGGGCAACTCATCCGCGAGCAGCACCTGCAGGTAGCACACCGCCGATTCCTCG
>CATPBQ010000302.1 GCA_955652795.1 uncultured Steroidobacteraceae bacterium
CTGGGCATGGTGCTGCTGCCGGACCTGCAGGTGCCGGGAAAGATTCTCATCGCGCTCGCAGCGCTGCTCGCCGCGGCCCTGACCCACCGGTTCCTCGAGAATCCGATACGCTTTCACCCGTATCTCCTGCCGCGGCCGATTGCCACGCTATGCCTCGGAGCGGCTCTGTCGGGTCTGTGCTTCGTTGCGGCATTCGGCTGTCTGCGACTGGCGGACGCGCTCGCCGGCACGCCGCAGATGGGACAAATCAGCGCCGCAGCTGACGACATCTCTGACATGTATCTCGACGGGTGCATCGCCTGGTCGGAGCAGGTAGAGACCTGCGAGTTCGGTGTGCGCGCGGCGCCCACCCGCGTGGTTCTGTTCGGTGATTCTGACGCCATCCAATGGTTCAACGCGGTCGAGCGGATCGCGGCCGCGCGCGCCTGGCAGTTGACGACCGTCGTCAAGTTCGGTTGCCCGGCGGCGGATGTGAGGCCGCGCGGGGGTTTCGCGGCCCGCGATGGCTGCGCCGAGTGGCGGGCCGCGGCGCTGCAACGGATCAAGGCGATCGCTCCCGGCCTGGTGATCATGGCGAGCGCCACGGCCTATATCCGCGAGAGTACGCCGGCGGATGCGGCGAGCTTTTCCGATGAGGCCTGGCAGGCCGCGACCCGACGCACCCTGGAGACTCTCGCGGCGGCCGGGATTCGCGTGGTCGCGATACGCGCGACACCGCTACCGCCATTTGACGTTCCGACCTGTCTCGCCCGCGCTCTTCGGCGTCAGTCGGCCTTCCCGGGACGCTGCGCGTTTGCCGCGTCGCCCGCCCTGAGTCCGGGAATTTTCCAGGCCGAGCAGGCCAGTGCACACGGTATCCCGGGCGTCGGCTTCATCGACATGACCGCGAGCCTCTGCGACGATCACACCTGCCCGGCGATGCGCGACGGCATGGTGGTGTATCGCGACGACCAGCACCTGACCGGAAGGTTCTCCGCCAGCCTCGCTGAAGCACTGGAAGGGCGCCTGCGCGCCGCACTCGTCTCAGCGTCGTAGATCCTTCGGGCGCCCGATGCTGTGCAGCGGCACGGCGCTCGAGCTGCCCAGGGTCGGGCGGTTGGCTTCGGGAGCGGCGAGCGGCTGACACTCCTGCAGCGTCGCGAGGCAGCGCTGCGCGAGCTCCTGGTATTCGCGTGTGCCGGTGGCTTTCCAGGCGAGTTCCTCGGGCGTCAGGGTGCGCACGATGCGCGCCGGCACGCCGGTGACGAGCGTGCGCCGGGGCACGACGAAGCCGGCGCGTACGAAGCTCGCGGCGCCGACAAAGGCCTCCTCCTCCACCACCGCGTCATCCATGACGATCGCGCCGATGCCGATGAGTGCGCCGCGGCGTATGGTGCAGCCGTGCAGCACGGCCCCGTGCCCGATATGGGCGTCCTCCTCGAGCAGGGTGTCCTTGGCCGGAAAGCTGTGCAACACGCAGCAGTCCTGCACGTTCGAGCCGGCGCTCATGATGACGCGGCCGAAGTCTCCGCGCAGCGATGCGCCCGGGCCCACATAACAGTGGGCAGCCACGACCACATCGCCGATCAGCACCGCCTGCGGATGCACGAACGCCGTCGGGTCGACGACCGGAACGAGTCCCCCTAAGCTATACACGCTCACCCCGAACGCCCCTTGGCGAGGAAGGCGCGCACCGCGGCACGAAATTCCTCCGACTGCAGCTGGGCGCCGAAAATGCGCGCCTCCGCCTCGATTCGCGCCCGAACCTGCTCCGGGTCACCGCGCAGCAGGCGCCGGGTCGCGAGCAGCGCGCCGTGGGGCTGCTGCGCCAGCGAGCGCGCCAGCGCACGGGCCTCGGAAAGCAGCACGGGCTCCTCGACCACGCGGTTCACCAACCCGAGACTGTGTGCGGTGGCGGCATCGAACGGCTTGCCGAGCAACAGCAGCTCCGCCGCGCGCTGCTGACCCACCAGCCGCGGCAGCAGCAGCGAGCTGGCCGCTTCCGGCACCAGGCCCAGGGCGACGAATGGCATGGACAGCTGTGCGGTGCGCGCCGCGACAACCAAGTCGCAATGCAGCAGCAGCGTCACGCCGATGCCCACCGTCTGGCCGTGGATCGCGGCCAGCAGCGGCTTCTCGAACGTCGCCAGCGTGTGCAGGAAGCCCATGACGGGGTGCTCGGCGCTGAACTGCGGGCCGCTGAGAAAATCGTTGAGATCATTGCCGGCGCAGAAGCCTGCGCCCTCACCCCCGAGCAGCACCACCCGCACCGCCGCATCCGCCTGCGCCTCGCGCAGGCCCCGGTACAACGCCTCGTACATGGCGAAGGTGATGGCGTTGCGCTTCTCGGGACGATTGAAGCGCACCTCGCACACCCCGTCGGCGCGCGAAATGAGGATCTGCGCGCTCATGGGGGAAGCTTGCGGAAATCAACATCGCTGTCCGCCGCGAGCCACACGAGCGCCGCCCAGGCGGCGACGTTCTGGTCGAGCTGCTCGCGGTCGATCTTGTCGAGGGTGTCGTCGGCGGTGTGGTGGATGTCGAAGTAGCGGCTCGCGTCCTGGTTGAGGGCGAAGGCCGGCACGCCCGCCTCCACCGACGGGTCGACGTCCGTGCCCGCCTCCTGCGGAGCTCGCGGAGCGGCGAGCACCCCGATGGGGGCGAGTACGCGCAGCGCCGTTTTCGCAAACTCGCCCTGCATCACGGCCTGCGGCAGGCCGAGACTATAGACGCGGTCGGTACCCAGGTCGCTCTCGCCCGCGAGCACGTGGGTCGCCAGCTCCGCCTTGTGGTTCTCGGCATAGGCATGTCCGCCAAAGGCGCCGTGCGGTGCCACCGGCTGCGCCACTTCCTCGGAGCCGAACAGCACGACCCGCACCGTGCGCCGCGGCCGATGCGCAACATCGCGGATGAGTTTCGCCGCCGCGGTGATGATGGCCATGCCCGTGCCGTCGTCGATGGCGCCGGTCCCCTGGTCCCAGCTGTCCAGGTGCGCGCCGAGCAGCACCACTTCCTGCGGCCGCTCGCGGCCGCGCACGTCGGCGATCACGTTCTGCGAATGCGCGTCCTGAACATAGGAGGCGCTCGAGTACAGGCGCACGCGCACCACCTGCCCGAGGGCTGCGAGGCGCTCGATCTGATCGGCATCGGGGCCGCTCAAGGCGAACGCCGACACTGGCACTCGCCCCTCGACGTAGCGTGTCGTGCCGGTGTGCGCCAGGCGATGGTTGTCGGTGCCCACCGAGCGCAGCAGAAACGCGATCGCGCCGCGCCGCGCCGCCTCGCCCGGGCCATCGATGCGGGCATCCACCGCCGCGCTGTAGCCGGCGCCGTCCTGCGTGCGCACCATGCGGCGCGCCACCATGGCGATCTTGCCGCTCAGGGAACCTGCGGGCGCGGCCTTGAGGGCATCGAAGCTTGCGAAGATCACGACCTCGCCTTCGAGCCCGGCGGCCGGCGTCGGCGGGGACTCCCCGAGCGCCGCGACCACCAGCGGCTGCGTGAGGGGCGAGGTGATCTGTGCGCTCTCGGTGCCGCGCACCCACGCGGTGATGGGGAAGCTCTCGATGTGCACGTTCTCGAAGCCGAGCTCCTTGAAGCGCGCGGCGGCCCATTCGGCGGCCTGCCGTTCGTTGACCGAGCCCGTCGGACGGGGGCCGAAGCGGCTGGTGAGCTCGCTCACCCACGCGTAGGCGATGTCATGTCCGGCGAGCGCCGCATCGCGCAGTTGCGCCGCGATGGCTTCCGGCGCCGCAGCCGGGGCAAGCGCGGCGGCGGCGCGTGCGCCGGGCGCGGCGACGCTCAGGGACAACACGCAGACACTTGCGCACAGCCGGCGCAGCGGCGTGGCGGGAGCGTCGCGAGTGTGGTGCACGTGAGGTTCCGTCCAGGCGCAGGAGCGCGCATTCTACGCAAGCACTCCCGCGTGCACCATTGAAGAATCGGAGCGCTACAGCGCCCTATTTCGGCAGTTGCGCGATCGGCAGCGGGTGCGCCAGATAGATTCCCTGCGCGAAGTCAACGCCGATGCGCCGCAGCTCGGCGAGCACCGCTTCGGTCTCGACGCACTCCGCGACGGTGGCAATCCCGAGCGCGCTGCCGACCCTGCCGATGGCCTCGACCATGCTGCGGTTGACCCGATCCTGGGCGATGTGACTGATGAACTGCCCGTCGATCTTGAGGAAATCCACCGGCAAGGTCTTCAGGTACACGAAGGAGGACACGCCGGTGCCGAAGTCATCGAGCGCGAACTTGCAGCCGCGCCTCTTGAGCTCGCCCATGAGATAGCGGGCGTTGGGGAGACTCATCACCGCGGCGGTCTCGGTGATCTCGAAGCACAACGCGCCGGCGATCGCCGGCTCCCCGACGCTGTGCAGGACAAAGTCCACGAACGACTGCTCGTTGAGCGAGGTGCCCGAGAGATTCACCGCCAGAAGCGGCAGGGGCTGGCCGCGGCGCTGGCGCTCCCCGAGCAGCTCGATCGCCTGTCCCACGACCCAGCGATCGAGCACCGACATGACGTTGTAGCGCTCGGCGGCCGCGATGAACTCGGACGGCTGCACCAGCTCCCCGCCGTCATCACGCAGGCGCACGGTGAGTTCGTGAAAGCCGCGCCCGCCTTGCGTGTTCAGCGACACGATCGGCTGGAAGAACAGCTCCAGGCGGTTGTTCTCCGCGGCGCGCGTGACGCGCGCCACCCAGTGCATCTCGCGATGCCGGTCCGAGACCCCGTCGGCCTCATAGACGTGAATGCGGTTGCGGCCGGCATCCTTGGCGGCGTAGCAGGCGATGTCGGCGGCGCTCATGACGCTGGCGACGCTCTCGGTCTCGGCGCGGATCTGCACGATGCCGATGCTCGCCCCCACCGACAGCGTGCTCGTGCCCCACACGAAGCGGAAGTCGCGGATTGCCTGGCGTGCTCCTTCCGCGATGCGCGTCGCCTGTTCGAGCGTGCAGCCCTCGAGCAACACCCCGAATTCATCGCCGCCCAGGCGCGCGATGGTGTCCGAGGCCCGCACCCGGGTCTGCAGAACTCCGGTCACGTCGCGCAGCAGCCGATCGCCCGCCTGGTGCCCGCAGGTGTCGTTCACCACCTTGAACTGGTCGAGATCGATGTACAGCAGCGCGTACGAGCCCTCGCCGCGCTGCGCGCTGAGCAGCGCCGCGTGCAGACGATTGTCGAATTCGCGCCGGTTGATGAGTCCGGTGAGCGCGTCGTGACTGGCCTGCCAGGCGAGCGCGCGTTTCAGGCGTCGCTCCTGGGTCACGTCGTGGAACACCACCACCGCGCCCATCACCCGGCCCTGGCGGTCGCAGATGGGGGCTGCGGATTCCGCGATGGCCACCTCGTGACCGGCGCGCGTGATGAGCACCGAGTGATCGGTCGGCGCGCCGCTCCCGGCGCGCCCGAGCGCGCCGGTGAGGGAGTTCTCGATGGGCTCGCGGGTGAGCTCGTTGACGAGCTTGAGCACCGCGCCGATCGGCTGGCCGCGCGCTTCCGCAATACTCCACGCGGTCAGGGACTCGGCGACCGGGTTGATGTATTCGATGCGCCCCTCGGCGTCGGTGCTGATCACCGCATCCCCGATCGACTGCAGGGTCACCTGCGCGCGCTCCTTCTCGGCGAACATGGCCTGTTCGGCGCGCTTGCGCTCGGTGATGTCGGCGATGGTGCCCTCGTAGCCGAGGATGCGACCGGCGCCATCGCGCATCGGGCGCGCGTTCTCCAGGATCACCAGCTGCTCACCGTCGCGCCGGCGCATGAGGAACTCCGCGTCGCGGATCTCCCCTTCCGACTCGACGCGGCGGGTGAACTCGGCGCGATCGGCGGGATTCCAGTAAAGCGCTGCAGCGCTCGGCAGCGCGTACAGTTCCTCGGCGCTGCGGTAGCCGAGCATGGCGACGAATGCCGGATTGACCGACAGCAGCCGCCCGCCCCGCCCGCTCTGATAGACGCCCTCGGCGATACTCTCGAACAGGCCGCGGAACTTCGCCTCACTGCTGCGCAGCGCTTCTTCCGCGAGGCGCCGCTCGATCGCGATGCCCGCGAGCTGCGCGGCGCGCGCCATGATCTGCGACTCCGCGGTCGTCGGCAGTCCAGGCTCGCGGCGGTACACCCCGAGTGAACCGAGCACCTTGCCGCCGGCCGCCTGGATCGGCGTCGACCACGCCGCGCGCAGGCCGGCGGCGAGCGCCGGGTCACGCCGCTCGAGCCAGAAAGGATCCTTGGCGAGATCCGCCACCAGTACCTGGCGGCTCAGGTACACGGCGGCGGCACAGGAGCCGTTGCGGATGTCCACGCTCGAGCGCTCGAGCGCCACGCGCAGGGCTTCCGGAAACTGCGGCGCGACCATGTAGGAGAAGGCCTTGCCATCCTCGAGGAGCACGCTCACGGAGCAGACCGTCCCCGCGGCCGTCGACTCGATGAGCCGGGTGATGGAGGCGAGCACCTCGGGGAGCGGGGCGTTGCGCGTCACCTGCTCGAACACCCTGTGCTCGGCGGCGGCCATGCGCTCGCTGCGCTTGCGCTCGGAGATGTCGGCGATGCTGCCACGCACCAGGTGGCGGTTGCCGCTCGGCAGGTGCACCAGGCGCACCTCGCAGATGATCTCGCGGCCCGCGGCATCGCAGTGCGACCACTCAAACAGCGGCGTGTTGCCTTCGAGCGCCTGCTGAATATAAGCGCGCGCACGCTGCTCGGAGGCGCCGCCGTCGGGCTGTTGCGGCGGACTCAAGCTCACCGGCCCCACCTGCAGGAGCCGCGCGCGATCGAGGCCGAAGAGCTTCTGCGCATTGTCGTTCGCGTCCACGAAACGCCCGGTGTCGACGTCCAGGACCACGATCGCCTCGGGGGCGTGATCGACCAGCAGCCGGTAGCGCGCCGCGCTCTCGCGCATGGCCTCCTCGGACTCGCGCCGCTCGGTGACATCACGCAGGCACAGCACGAACATCTCGCGCCGTGACAGCGGCGCCTTGCTGACGGCGATCTCGGCCGGGAAACGCTCCCCGTCCTTGCGCCGCGCCCACAGCTCACGCGCGACGAGATCGAGCGCGGTATCGCCGGAGCTGGCGGCCAGCCGCTCCAGCGCCTGCGGAACCGTCTCGCCCGTGGCGATGGTGATCTCCGGGATCAGGAGGTCGACGCGCTGGCCGACGAGCTCCGCTTGCGCGTAACCGAAGACGCGCTCGCCGGTGGGATTGAAGGTGCGGATCACGCCCTCCTCATCGACCGCGAGCACCACGTCCTTGATGTGATCGAGGATGACCTGCAGGTGCTCGGAGCTCTGTGCGTGGGCCTCGCGCGCGAGCGCCTGCGCTTCATCGGCCATGAGGCGCATCGACTCGACAATGCCGCGCCGCTCGCTCTCGAGCGTCTGATAGTGCTCGTTGATCAGCTGCAGCAGCAGCGCGAGATCGGGGGTCGCGTTGCCGGTGCGCAGCTGCAGCTCACGCAGCTGCGCGCGCAAATTCGGGTGCAGATCGGGGACGAACGCGGTGGCGGCGCCGGGGGCTGCCTCGGCGGAATCGGTGAGCGTCCGCAGGGTCTGGGTATTTGACATAACGAAGGAAGCCGGGCCCAACGATGATCATACGGGCCCGGTGGTGACTTCCCCGTGAAGCCCCTCGCGATTCCGTCGCGTGCCCTGCGGAGGTTGGGCTACCGAGTCGCGGGCTTGGTCGTCGCCGCCGTGCTGGAGGGCTTGGCGGGCACCTCCGGTAATCCTGCCGCGACGATGACCGGTATGGAGAAACTCTGACTCCAGGACTGGCCGGCACTATCCACGCTCACCACGGCGTTGACGGTGAACATGCCGTCCCTCTTCGGCAAGACCTTGATGCTGTGGCGGATGGGAGTGCCTTCCACGGGGCGCTCCGTCGGCGCGATCTGGGCGCCCTCGGCCAGCTCCAGGCCGTCTCCGGCTTCGACCTTGCCGGACAGTCGGTCCAGAAGCGCAGACGCCGGCAGGATCACGACGTCGATGTCGAGCGGCTGGCCTGCCTCCGGACGCTCCCGCAGCTCGAATTTCAGCTGCACGGCCGCAGGCCCGGTGCGGGTGCCGCTCACGGCGCTCACCATGTTGGGCGAAACCAGACCCCCCGGCTGCGCCTTGCGGGGTGCTGCGGCAGGTTTCGCGGCTCCGCCCGCGACGCCGGGCGTCTCACCCGAGCCGCAGCCCAAGAGAATCACGGTGGCCGCGAGCCCCGGCCCGAGCTTGGTGAACATCCGCATAATCAGTGCGTGCGTGACCGAAGTCCGGTGGCGACAATAGCGCGTCTTTGCACCCCCGCGCACCTGCGTAAATCGGCACTGGCCGTCACATCTGCAGGAGCGGGGGCTCATCGATGGCGGGGATCTGCTCCAGCAGATCATTCAGGTAGCCCTCCCAGTAGCGCGGCTCGCCGATCCAGGGAAAGGCGCGCGGGAAGGCCGGGTCGCTCCAGCGGTGCGCCACCCAGGCGGCATGGTGCAGCATGCGTAAGCTGCGCAACGGCTCGATGAGGAGCAATTCGCTGAAGTCGAAATCCGCGAACTGCCCGTAACCGGCCAGCAGCTCGCTCCACTGGCGCTGCTGCTCGGCGGGCGAACCCGCCAGCATCATCCACAGGTCCTGCACGCGTACCCCCGTGGCGCAGTCATCCAGGTCCACGAACACCGGACCGTGCTCGTTCCACAGCAGATTTCCCAGGTGGCAGTCGCCGTGGAGGCGGATCTCGCGGCGGCCCGCGGCGGCCGTAAACGCCTCGCTCACGCGCTCCAGGAGTGCGCCGCTGACCGTGGAATAGCGCTCGCGCAGCGCATCCGGCAACAGCTCGCTCGAGAGCACTTGCGCGCGGGCGTCCCAGCCCAGTCTCTGCACGTCGATGCGCGGCCGGACCTGGAAAGTGCGCACCGCACCGATCTGGTGGATGCGTGCGAGGCTGCGGCCGAGGATCTGCCGGGCCTCGGGCGCATCGAGCTCTGGCGCGCGCCCGCGCATCCAGGGGAAGGCCGCAAAGCGAAAGTCGTGGTAGCGGAACAGCGTCTCTCCCGCGATCACCAGCGGCGTGGCCACGGCG
This sequence comes from uncultured Steroidobacteraceae bacterium, assembly GCA_955652795.1. Lineage (GTDB taxonomy): Bacteria > Pseudomonadota > Gammaproteobacteria > Steroidobacterales > Steroidobacteraceae > 13-2-20CM-66-19. Next base: position 9,037 of record CATPBQ010000302.1, read on the forward strand.
AGCTCCGCCGCCGCCAGCTCCGCGGTGAACTGATGCTCCTCGGCGATCTGCGCATCGCTCCAGCGCTGCGGCCGGTAGAACTTGAGCACCAGCTGA
>CATPBQ010000303.1 GCA_955652795.1 uncultured Steroidobacteraceae bacterium
CAGCACGCGCGCGACGGACGCTGGCGTACCATACTACAGAGCGGCCGCGACCCCGGGCCGGTACCGATCCTCCTCAACCCCACCCCGTCAGCCCCGGGTCGGCCTCCGCCCCGATTACGAAACTAGTTTACGTGGAGCGCCTGACAAGCGTAATTTCGTTTCTATAGGCCATTGTTATTACGCAAATGATCAAAAACGACCGGTGTGGAACGCACACGAAACCCCTGGGACGCGCGGTAGCAGGAATGCGACGAAGCAACTGGAGGCAGTTGGGCGGCCGTGCTCTACTGGCGGGCGTGCTCCGTCACGCCCAAGTGCTGCTGTGCGGCTGTCTGCTGGGGATCCTCGTCTCCGTGCCTCTCGCGGCCGACACCACGGAAACCACGGAGACCGCGGCCCCCGCACCCAAGCCACCGCCGGCAAACCCCACACAGGACCAGCTCGCCGAAGTCATCGTGCAAACCACGGAGCCCAGGTTCGTGGCTCCGACGCGGCGTGACCGCATCGGCAGGATCTGGGCGCCCGTGCTCATCGACGGCAAAGGGCCCTATCGCCTCGTGCTCGATACCGGCGCCAACCACTCGGCGGTAACCGCGCGCACCGCCCAGCTGCTCGGTACGCTCCCCTCAGAGGACGGCAGCACTGTGGTGACCGGATTCACCGGCTCCGCCGTGGTGCCAACCATTCACGTGGGACGCATGGAGGTGGGCGAGCTGCTCATCGGTCCTGCGACCCTGCCCGTGCTGGCGGACGTTTTTGGCGGCGCACAGGGCGTGCTCGGTATCGAGGGACTGTCCGAGATGCGCATTTACGCTGATTTCGGACGCGATCAGCTCGTGATCTCGCGCTCGCACGGCGAGCGCGCCCGCCGTGATTTCACCGTCGTGCCGCTCATGCTGATCCGCGGCGGCCTGCTGGTAGCCGACGTGCATGTGGGATCGGTGCGCGCCAAGGCCATCATCGACACGGGTGCCCAGGGGACCGTCGGCAACCTCAAGCTGCGCAAGGCCCTGATGCGACATCCGCCGGGCAACACGGCGCACGAGGACATCATCGGCGTGACGCTCGACGTGCAGGGTGGTGACAACATAGCCGCACCAGATATCGACTTTGGTCACCTCACCGTTCACGGCGTGCGCGTCACCTTCGGCGACATGTATCTGTTCCAGCACTGGAAGCTGACCGACGAGCCTACACTGACGCTCGGTATGGATCTGCTCGGGTCCTTCGATGTGCTCGTCATCGATTACAACCGGCACGAGCTGCAGATCCGGCTGCGCGGTTCGTAGCTGCCGTCAGCGCTGGCAGCTCAGGATGTCCCTCGTCCGCGTTGTCCCATGCGCAGGAACCGCCGTCGTTCGTTCCACTGGTGCCGCGCATGTAGCCGCTCGGACTGGTTTGCGGCTTCCGCTGGCAGCGCCTGCAAGGCGCGCAGCGCGGCAGCATGCGCCATGGCGACTGCCGGGTCGGTCTGCAGCAACGCGCGATAGTGTTCGAGGAACGGCTGCTCGGCCGGCGCGCCCCCGCCAGTGAGCAATTCCCGCGCGTGCGCTCCGATCGCAGCGCTCTCACTCGCGGGCAGATCATCCGCGTAAGCGAGCGCGTGATCGACATCCGCGATCAGCCGGTACAGAGGCTGTAGCCAGGCCCATTCCGGGCTGGTCGTGATCTCGCGCAGTCGCTCGAGCGGCGAGGCCGGCGGCGCAAAATGGCGCTCCGCCTCCAGCAGCGCTCCCAGCACGCCCTGCAGGGCGACACTGCTCTCCCGAAGACTGTCCAGCCACGGACGGTCTGACGACATATCCTTCCCAGGCCTCCGTCCTCAACCCTCAAGCGCTCCGGCTCAGGCGTGCTCTAGCCTAACCGCTGCCCGTGGCCGGCGCCAGGCAACCACCCTAAGCTGCAATCGGCGAGCTCGCCAATGCGCGCGAGCGTGACGTCCGCCGGCGGATAGGCCTGCAGCTCGCGTGCATCCAGCGCGTAATGCCCCTGGCGCGGAAAGACGGTGGTCAGACGCTCGCGCCACGCCTGCTTCATGGCGGCGAGGATGCGCAGCTTGTCATCGACCATCACGTAGTGATCGGCGGGAAAGCGCCGCTCGACGGCTTCCAGCATCTGCTCCTTGTGCAGGTAAATGAGGACTCTCCCGTGCACCGCGTCCCACAGGCCGGCGCGCTGCACCTTGCGCGGCTGGAAGACCACATCGCCGTCGGAGAGGATGACCGTGGTTCCGAGGCGCGCGCAGCGCGCCAGCGCCGCCAGCGCCCCTGGATAGAGCCGGTCCGCGAACGGGTAGTCCACCAGGAAGAACGACACCCGCAGCAGCTGCGGATCGTCGAGGTTCTCCAGGCGATATCGCTGCAGAGCCCCGAGATAGTCGGCGTACCCGAGCTGCGCGCGCAGCTCCTCGAAAAGAGCCCAGTAACGGTCACGGCTGGCATGACCGAACTCCCGCTGCAGATGCGCGCTCAGATCGGCTTGCACGGCGTCGTTGTCGAGCAGTGTGTTGTCCACGTCGAACAGGAACACGATTTTCGTCGCCGTATCCGCCATGGGGTGACCCGTGCCGTTGCCCGTGAGGCAGTGTACGCCGCGAGTCAAGACCGGGCGGTCAGGGAATTGAAAAGCACCGCGGGGCGATGAACGCCCCGCGAAGTCACGAGCCTGAGTGGTTGGTTGTCCTAGCGCGCGCTGTAGCCGCGCGCATCGAGGCAGGCGATCATGGCGCGGCGATAGTCCGCCACGCTTCCCGATGACTGCTGCGACGAGCGAGTGGGATCGAATCCCGTCTGGTTCACCGCCCAGCTGTGGCACTCGTAGCGGTCGTTCTGCGTCTGCGCATCGCTTTGACCGTTACGGGGATACAGGTATACGTCCGCGCCGCCACCGCTGCCGCCGTGCTGTGCGGCGCCGCTGTATGTGCCATCGGAGTATGAGTCGGTCGCATCGCTGCCCGCCACCGGCGGCGGATCCGTCACGACATAGCCGCTGTCGGCCGGGCTATAGGTGTAATAGAGGTTATTCCAGTAGTAGTAGGGCAGCCCACCCCACCAGAACGTGGCGTAACCGAGCGGAAGTATCGGCAGGAACCAGGCAAAACCGGGGTTGAAAAAACAGTGCGGCCAGAAGACGCCGTGCCAGAAGCCTCCGCCCCAGGCGTGCCCGCCGCCCCAGCCTTGCCCGCCGTTCCCGCCGGGTACGAAACCTCCGCCCGTGCCTGCGGAATGAATCGCACTGGTGTTCGTGAAGCCTCCGTGCACGGGCGCGTGAGAGGTGTGCGCCGTGGAGGCGCCGGCGAAGTGCGGCCCTGCATAGTGCCCGCCCGCGGCACCGGCGAAATGAGGCCCGGCATAGTGCCCGCCCGGGGTACCGGCGAAGTGCGGCCCGGCATAGTGCCCGCCTGGGGCACCGGCGAAGTGCCCGCCGCCGAAGTGTCCGCCGCTGGAC
>CATPBQ010000304.1 GCA_955652795.1 uncultured Steroidobacteraceae bacterium
ACGGTTCTAAGCGAGCGGCAGCGCTGAACGCGCCAGCGTGTCGTCCGCGAGGTTTACCGCTATCATACGCGCCTGTTTTTCCAGGCGGCGCGCTCCGGCGGAGCCGCATCGGGCAGCGTTACCCATGGCAGGGCACAGCAAGTGGGCTAACATACGGCGCCGCGAGAGCGCTCAGGCACTGCGACGCGACAAGCGGCTCGCACGTGCTGCGCCGGCAGGATGGGAAACCGTGCGCTATGAAGGCTACGGCCCCGGCGGCGCTGCAGTCATGGTCGAGTGCGTGACCGACGATCGCGGCCTCGTGGGGGCGAAGGTGCGCCGCGCATTCGTGCAACACGGCGGCAGACTCGGGGCGGACGGCTCCGTGAGCTACCTGTTCAACACCGTGGGGCTCATGACCTACCCGCCGGGGACGGACGAGGAGCGGCTGATGCAGGTGGCGCTGGAAGCCGGCGCCGAAGACGTCGTACCGAACGCCGACAGCTCCGTCGAAGTACTGGCCGATCCCCTGGAGTTCGACACGGTGTGCGCAGTGCTCAAGCACCGGGGCTTCGCGCCCGCGACCGCGGAAGTCACGCAGCGCGCCGCGACCTCCCTGGAGTTATCGGGCGAGACCGCGGTGTTGATGGTGCATCTGCTCGAGGCGCTCGAAGAGCTGGACGAGGTACGGGACGTTTATTCGAATGTCGAGATATCGGACGAGGTCCTGGCGCGCATTTGAGCCCGCCGTCGCGCAGTTCAGCGCGGCGGTCAGTGTACGGGTCCTGGGGCTCGACCCCGGTTCGCGCCGCACCGGCTTTGGCGTGATCGAATGCCGTGGCAGCCAGCTGGTTGCGGTCGCACACGGCTGCCTGAACCTGGCCGCCGCGGCGCCCGCGGCACGCCTGCGCATGATATTCGAGGGTCTGCAGGGCTTGATGTCCCAACACCAACCGGCGGAGGTGGCGGTGGAGCGCGTGTTCGTCAGCCGCAACGCCGACAGCGCATTGAAACTGGGACAGGCGCGCGGCGCCGCGCTGTGCGCCGTCCCGGAAGGCGTGCCGGTGTTTGAATATGCGCCCCGCGCCATCAAGCTGGCCGTGGTGGGCTCCGGAGCAGCGGAGAAGTTTCAGGTGGTACACATGATCCGCACCCTGTTGGCGCTGCACGAACGACCGGGCGCGGACGCGGCGGATGCGCTCGCGGTCGCCGTGTGCCACGCGCACGCGCGCCGACTCGGCACGCTCGCGCAGCCAGGCGGCGCGCGCCTGAGGCCCGCCTGGCGATGATCGGCTCGCTACGCGGCACAATCGCCTCCAAGACACCCCCGCAACTCACGGTCGACGTCGGCGGGCTCGGTTACGAGCTGGAAGCGCCCATGTCGACGTTCTTCCACCTGCCGGCGGTGGGCGAGGAGGTGCGTCTGCTTACGCACCTGGTGGTGCGCGAGGACGCGCACATGCTGTACGGGTTTGCCACCGAGGACGAGCGGCGCCTGTTCCGCAGCCTGATCAAGGTGTCGGGCGTCGGACCGAGGATCGCGCTCGCGCTGCTGTCGGGCATCAGCGTCAGCGCCTTTGCCCAGTGCGTGCTCAATGAGGACATCAGCGCGCTGACGCGCGTGCCGGGGGTGGGTCGTAAGACCGCCGAGCGGTTGATCGTGGAAATGCGCGATCGCCTGGCGGCGCCCCAGGCCCCGCCCGGTGCGCCAGTGGCGGCGGCCGCGAGCGCCGAGGGCGAGGCGTACGGGGCCCTGGTGGCGCTCGGGTACCGCCCGGCGGAGGCTGCGCGCTTGCTCAAAGCGGTCGGTCCCGGTACACATTCGACTGAGGAACTGATCCGTCGCGCCCTGCAGGGCGCGGCGCGGGAGTAAATCTCTTACCCGTGACAGCCGAACGCATCATCAGTGGCACGGCGGCCGCCGAAGAGGAGGCGGTCGAGCGGGCCATCCGGCCGCGCCGGCTCGCGGAGTACGTCGGCCAGTCGCCGGTGAAAACGCAGCTGGAGATCTTCATCCGCGCCGCCGGGCAGCGCGGCGAGGCGCTCGATCACGTGCTGATTTTCGGTCCCCCCGGCCTCGGCAAGACCACGCTGGCGCACATCATCGCGGCCGAGCTCGGCGTGAATCTGCGCCAGACCTCCGGCCCCGTGCTGGAGCGCCCGGGAGATCTCGCGGCGCTGCTCACCAACCTGCAGGCCCGCGATGTGCTGTTCGTCGATGAAATCCACCGCCTCACGCCGGTGGTGGAAGAGGTGCTCTACCCGGCGATGGAGGACTACCAGCTCGATCTCATGATCGGCGAGGGGCCGGCGGCGCGCTCCATCAAGCTGAACATTCCGCCGTTCACGCTGGTGGGGGCGACCACGCGTGCGGGACTGCTCACCTCGCCGCTGCGCGACCGCTTCGGCATCGTGCAGCGGCTCGAGTTCTACGAGGTCGGGGACCTGGAGCGCATCGTGAAGCGCTCCGCCGCGATCCTCGGTGTAGCCATCGATGAAGGGGGCGCACGGCGCATCGCGCAGCGCTCGCGCGGCACGCCGCGCATCACCAACCGCCTGCTGCGGCGCGTGCGCGACTATGCGCAGGTGCGCGCCGACGGGCGCATCGATGAAGTGGTCGCCGACGCCGCGCTCGACCTGCTCGAGGTGGACCGTCAGGGATTCGACACCCTGGACCGCAAGCTCCTCACGGCGATCATCGAGCGCTTCGACGGCGGCCCGGTCGGTATCGATAGTCTCGCGGCGGCGCTCGGCGAGGAGCGCGGCACGCTCGAGGACGTCACCGAGCCGTTCCTGATCCAGCAGGGATTCCTGGTGCGCACCGCGCGCGGGCGCATGGTCACGCGCGCTTCCTACCTGCATTTGGGTCTCAAGCCCCCCGAGCGCGGCGCCGCCACGCTGCCGCTGTTCGAGGATCCGCGGTGAGCGTCTTTTGCTGGCCGGCGCGCGTCTACTGGGAGGACACCGATGGCGGCGGCATCGTCTATTACGCCAACTACCTGCGCTTCCTGGAGCGCGCACGCACCGAGTGGCTGCGCGCACGGGGACATTCGCAGCTGCAGCTCGCGCGTGATCGCGGCATCGTGTTCGCGGTGGTGAGTCTCTCGGTGGACTATCGCGCCCCGGCGCGGCTGGATGACGAGCTGCAGATCACCTGTGAGCCGCGCTCGGAGGGGGCGGCGTCGCTGCGCTTCGCGCAACGCATCTACCGCAGCGCGCGTGCCGCCGGGCGCGCACCGGACCTGCTGCTGGAAGCGAACGTGCGGGTGGCGTGCGTTGATGTGCGCACCATGCGGCCGCAGCGCCTGCCGGAGTTCCTGGCGGACGCGGTGGCGGCGGAGGCCACCGGCAGTGGGTGACCAGCTGTCCATCCTGCGCCTCATCGCCCAGGCGAGCGTGCCGGTGCAGATCGTCATTGGCATATTGCTGATGGCGTCGCTCGGCTCCTGGGCGATCATTTTCCGCAAACGCCGTGTCATCGGGCGCGCACGCCGCGAAGCCGACCGTTTCGAAAGCCGCTTCTGGTCGGGCGATGACTTGGCGCAGCTGTACCGGGCGATCGAGTCGCGCGGCGGCGCGACCGGCATGGCGGGCATTTTCGAGTTCGGTTTCCGCGAGTTTGCGCGCCAGCGTCAGAGTGCCAGCGGCGGCGAGCAGCTGCTCGAGGGCTCGCGCCGCGCGATGCGCGTCGCGCAGCTCAAGGAGATCGACCGGCTCGAACACAGCCTCGCCACGCTCGCCACGGTCGGCAGCACCAGTCCGTACGTCGGGCTGTTTGGCACGGTGTGGGGAATCATGAGCGCGTTCTCATCGCTCGGTAA
>CATPBQ010000305.1 GCA_955652795.1 uncultured Steroidobacteraceae bacterium
ATACCCTCATACGTGTAGCGTTGCACGCCGCGTCGGCCGGTGCGAATGGCGCCGAGCATGGCGGCCCCCACGGTACGCGCGGGGATGGCACGGTAGGGGATGTACCCGCCGCGCAGCAGCGGATTCACCAACGGCGTGAAGGCGCGTGCCGCGAGCTCCAGCGGGCGCAGCTCGCCGCGCCAGCCGAGCAGCATTGACGGCTGCAGGATGTCGAGCGACTCGAAGCCCGCTTCCACCAGCCGCTGCTCCATCTCGCCCTTGGTGCGCAGGTAGAAATTGCGCGCGCCGGGGTCCGCGCCCACGCTCGATATGACGACGAAGCGCTGGACCTTCGCCGCTTTTGCGGCGCGCGCGAACGCCAGCACGCAGTCGATGTCGACCGCGCGAAAGCGCTGCTGCGAGCCGGCCTGGCGGATGGTCGTGCCAAGACAGCACAGTGCAACGTCGCAGCTGGCGCCCTTGAGCTGTGCCTCGAGGTGCTCGAATTGCACGATACGATTGGCGAGTCGCGGATGCTCGCGCCCGAGCGGCCGCCGTGAAACGGCCAGCACGCGCCTGATGTCCGGCGCCTCGAGCAGCGCATCGAGCGCGTAGCCGCCGGCAAAGCCGCTCGCTCCGGCCAGCAACGCGAGCTTCCCTTCCGCGTCTCCCATCGGTGCACTCCTATCGCAACCGCGGATGTTGTTTTCCCACAGCTTAGAAGTGCGCGCGTCCCGCGGCAAGGCGTGCCCGCTGTTGCGGAACCGCAGCGCCCGGGTGCCGCGCCGCCCGCGCGGGAACGCGGGCTGCCAGGCCTGGCGCCCGCGCCGCAGCGCGGTGTTACCATTTCTTACAGCGCGTTATGCGCTGATTGTGGGCGCGCCCGGTGAAACGCTTGAAGCTGCCCCTGATGATCGCTGCGGCGGTGCTGGCGCCGGCCGCGGCACTCGCCGTGACCGATGCCGACCGGGTATCGGTGTACCGGGAGTTCCGTGCGGCGTTCGATGCGCACCGCTACCCGGATGCGCTGCCGCTGGCCGAGAAACTCGTGGCGCTCACCCAGGAGCAGTACGGCGCCAACAATCGCGCGCTGGTCAGTCCCCTCTCCAATCTCGGCACCACCCAGTACCGCATGGGCGACTACAAGGATGCCGAGGATACGTACCTGCGCAGCGTGAAAATCGCCGCAGACACCGGCGGGAACGCGGATCGTCTGCTGTTGCGCCCGCTGCAGGGGCTCGGTGCGACTTATTACGCCACCCGGCAGTACGAGGATGCGAGCGTCACCCTGCAGCGCGCGCTCAACCTGAGCCGCAATCTCGACGGCCTGCTGAACCCCGGACAAATGACGATCCTTTATCCGCTGATCGGCAGCCTGGTGAATCTCGAGCGCCACACCGAGGCGGATCGTGAGTTCCAGTACGCGGTGCGGGTCGCCGAGAGCGCCTGGGGGAGCACGGATGCGCGCCTCATCCGCCCGGTGGATCACTATGCGCACTGGCTCGAGCATATGGGCCGCTACCCCTCGGCCCGCGCCGCGTACGCCCGCGAGCTCACCGTCGCCGAGGGCGCCGGCAATCGCGCCGCACGCCTGGTGATCGACCCGCTGCTGGGCATTGCGCGCACCTACCGGCTCGAGGCCATGAACGGCAGCGACGAGGAAGCCATCCAGTACGTCGACCCGTTCGCGCAGACGGCGGGCCCCGCTGTGTTCACGCAGCATGGCCTGCGCGCAATGAACCCCGACGGGGAGAAGGCGCTGCTGCTCGCGCTGCAGACCCTCGACAAGATGCGCCCGGTCGATCACCAGATCCGCGGCACGACCCTGATGGAGCTGGGCGACTGGTACCTGTGCGCGGATCAGGCCGACAAGAGCCTCACGCGCTACCGCGACGCCTGGAAGGAATTCCAGCAGGCCGGCTCGACCGCAGCGCTCGATGTGCCCCGGCAGCTGGCCTACCGGGCGCCTTCCTCGTCGGCTTCACGCTCACCGCTTGCCGAGCGCGACAACACCGACGAGCATTCGGTGGAGGCGACCTTCACCGTAAAGCGCGACGGGCACACCGCCAACGTGATCACCAATACCAGCGATGCTACGGCCGCACAGCAGAGGTTCGTGCTGACCGCAGTGAGGCGCGCCCGCTACGCGCCGCGCCTGCAGAACGGCGAGCCGGTGGACACCGAAGGCGTCACGCTGCTGGAGAAGCTCCTCTCGAAGAAGCCACGCCAGCCCTAGGCGCTGGGCACCTTCGGGGCCTCGGCCGGCGATGGCGGCGGCGGCGCGGGTACGGCGCCGGGCGCTGCCGCATCCCCGTCGGGACCGCTCTCCTCGATCGGCACGGCCTCGATCTGCAGATTCTCAGCGGTGTCGACGCCTGACTGCACGCTCAGCGGCTCGTCGTGCGCCAGCTGCTGCCCGGCGGCCTGCTCCGGAAACTGCACCAGGAATTTCGCCGCCGCATCACGCATGGCCGCGAGCGTTGCACGCTCGAGCGGCTTGCCGTTCGAGATGCCCTTGGCGAGCGCGCTGCCGTAACCGGTGAGGGTCAGGGTGTCGACTTTCTCCCCCTGCGGCGTGTAGACATTGATGCGGTAGCGGATCGTGACGGCGTCGTAGCGTCCGGCGGTGTCACGGTCGGTCACGAATGAATACTGATCGATCAGCGGCTCAAACACCGCCTTGAGCCCCGTGCCGGCGCGCGCCGCCGCCAGATCCTTGAATTCCTGCACCTGGCGGAACGAGTCCTTGAAGACGTCGCGCAGCAGGTGCACGTGCCCCGGTCCCAGCGCAATCTGCCACTCGACACCCCAGCGTGTCTCCTTGTGCACGTAATTGCGCAGCTCGTTGGGAAGAACGAGGCCGACGCTGCTGGGCAGCGGCTGCAGCAGCGGCTGGGGCAGGACGGGATCGGGTCTGATCGTGATACCGCCGCAGGCGGTAACAGCGGCCAGCACGAGGGCGCCGGCCGACAATCGCACCGGGCCTAATGCTTCATGCCGACGAACGTGCCGTCGTTCTGCTCGCATATCAGTCTCATTAGGGCGGAAAAGCGGATATTTGTAAACGGCGACATGTCCGCTCCTTCGGGAAATCCGATGGCGTGGATGCGCACCGGCCGCCGGCCGTCGGGCCCGGGTTTGTTGAGAGTGCCGATCGAGTCGAGCGCCTCCTGAATGGAGTCGCCGGTGAACTCATCGCCCAGCACGAACACGTTCACCCGCCTGTCGGGCGCCCAGTAGCTGCGCACCGCTTCCTCCATCCCGGGAACCGGATTGGACTGGCTGAACGCGCGCCAGCGCTTGGCACGTTCGCGGATTTCCTTGCGCTGCTGCGGGGTGTCGGCGAGCCAGCGGCCGCGCGTTCCCTCGTACATGTACGTTCCCTGGTCGTTCAGGACCTGCAGCCCCTGCACGTGCGGATAGAGGCTGAGGATCTCGTCCACGATCGCAAGATTCACGTCCCAGTGATTGCTGGTCATGCTGGATGAGGTGTCGATGATGAAAATGACGTAATCGCTGTCGATCGGAATGCCGCCGATGGCGGCGCTGCGCGGGCTTTGCGCGCGCTGCGCCAGCAGCCGCTGCATCTCGTCGGTGAGCTCCTGCTGGGCGGCCACCAGCTGGCGCTCGATGATGTTGGTGACGGCCGCGTCTTCGCGGCTGCCGGCGTAGCGGCCCCGGATGCTGCTGAGGTCGCCCGCCAGGTTCGTCAGCCGGCCGCGCGCGCGCGCCAGAGTCTCGCGGCTGCCTGAAAGCTCGCGGTTGAGCTCGTCGGTCTGCCCGCGAAGGGTATTGAGCTGCTCCTCGAGCAGCCGCACCTGCCCGCCCAGGTGCTTGCGGCTCTGCTCCAGCGCCGCGGGCTGGCCGATCTCGCTCAGCACCAACAGCAGGATGATGGCGCCGAAGCCGCAGCAGATGCAGTCGAGGAACGACAGGCTGAACACCTCGACTTGGCGGCGCCGGCGCATTACGGCCAGTCCTTGGCGGGCATCAGCAGCGTGCCATCGGTGACGCGCGCCAGATGCCAGAAGCGGTGTGCGGCCTGCAGGTCACCCTCCATGGGCAACAGCACGCAGTCGATCGGTACGTGCTCGGGAAGCTGCGCTACCGCCTCGTCGAACAGCCGCATGCGCTCGGCGGAGTTCACGTAGCGGCGCAGTCCCTGGGTCTTGCCCTGCGTCGGCAGACCGTCGGTGATGAGCACGATCTGATCGGGAAGCGGGGCGAGCGTGCGTGCCGCGGCGAACGCGTTGTAGAGACTCGTGCCGTTGGCCGGGACCAGCGTCTCGAGCGCCTGCATGCCGCGGGCGCGCGCCGCCGCGTCACGGCCCACGAGCCAGCTGCTGTTGCCCGGCACGAGCGGCTGCGCCCGGGTGTTGAACGTGAGCACCTGGTAGCTGCTGGCGGCGGGCATCTGCGACATGAGCCAGTCCACGATCGCCACCGCGCGGCGCCACTTGGCGGCCGCGCGCTTGTGCGCGTCGTCCTGGTTGCGCAGCTTGAGGATGCTGACCAGATCCTGGTGCAGCATGCTGGCCGAGACATCCAGCAGGATAAGAATGTGCGCACCGTGCAGGGTGAGGCCGGTGATGTAGCGGCGCTCAGTCGCCGCCCGGCCGCTCACCTGCTGGCCGAGCGGCGCGCGCTCGGGGCTGCCCGCCTCGAGACGCCTGTTGCTCTGCTCCAGAGAGCGTACGTCGGCCTTGAGCTTCTCGATGTGCTCGCGGCGTGCAACCGTCTGGGCATCGTAGCTCGAGAGCTGCTCACGCCGGCTCTCGAGATCGGTCACGATGCGGTTGGTCTCGCGCGTGGCGCTGGCGGTCTGGTTGCGCGTCTTTTCCAGCGTGTCGCGCAGCACGACGAGATTGCGCTCGCCCGTCAGCACCTCTTCCTTCAGCCGGCTCACCTCCGAGCTCAGGGTATCCGTCTCTTTCAGGCGCACTACGCCGCTTTGTGCGCTGACGATGGTGTAGAAGAGGATCACCGCGCCAAAACCGCAGCAGATGCAGTCGAGGAACGCGAGGGTGAAGACTTCGATGCTACGGCGTCGCGCCACGGACG
>CATPBQ010000306.1 GCA_955652795.1 uncultured Steroidobacteraceae bacterium
AAAGCGACCACCGCCAGCAGCGCGATCCAGATCCCTCGCTTCACTTCAACCCGAATGCAGGACGATGGCGGCGTTCACCAGGCCGGGCGTATCGGTCTTCTCAATGGTGGCTGATTCCACGCTGACGCCGTTCTGCTGCGCGAGACGCCCGAGCCACCCGACCAGGGTATCGAACGGCGCCTTCGCGAGCCGCACCGACAGGCTCCCGGGCCCGGCCGATTCGCTGCTGGCGAGCGCGCCGGCCAACCCCGACTCGCGCGCCGAACGGTCGATGATCACGAGCAGCGATTCGCCCGTCGCCGCAGGCGGCGCTGCCGAGGTGGCGAGTTCGGGGGCGACGCCCTGCATCCAGGTGAGATCGGCGCGCTTGCGGGCGAGTCGCTGGTGCGCGTGCGCGACGCTGCGATCAAGGGGAATCAGCACACCGAAGATGAGGATCGCCGCCGCGAGCGCGAGGCCCCCCAGAACTAAGCGCCGCTCGCGCTCGGGGCGGGCAGCGAAGGAATCGAGCGACAGTGGATTGGGCGACAGCTTCATGGGTGAGATCCTAGGTGCCGCTGGCGCGCACCTGGATGTGTCCCTCGTAGCCGGAGGCGGCGTTGTTGCCGCCCGTGAGATCGGCCTGCCAGCCATTGGTGCGCAGCGACTGGCTGACGTGGTCGAGACTCGAGGCATCCGGAGCGGAGAGCTTCATGTCGAGGGCGCCGGCGTGAAAGCTCAGAGCCTGCACGCTCATGCCGGGGGTGGCATCGCGCGCCTGCGCCAGCGCCTGCAGCGCGGGCAGAAGACCCCCGCCCGCCCCGCGCGCAGCGCTCAGGCGTTGCTCCATGCGGCGGCGCGCATCGAGACTGTTCGGGTCCCCGGGCATGGCGGTGCGGAACGTGTCGCGAATGGAAGCATCGAGCTGGTGTTCGCGATTCTTCAGCAGCTGCAGCTCCCCGAGCTTGCCTGCGAGGTGCAGGCTGACGAGCGACACCAGCAGGATCGCCGCCACCCGCCAGGCCCTGAGGCCGACGGCGCGCGCCGCCGTCGGAGCGTACGCGCCCTGCAGCAGGTTGATCGGTGTCGCCGCCGGCAGTTGCTGCGCGAACAGCGCCAGGGGCCCGCCGGTGAGCAGCTGGATCTTGATGCCGTCGAAATGAGCACGCGCCGCTTCGATCTGTGCGGAATGCCGCTGCCACTCCGCCGCTCCCGTGTAGAGAATGAGGCCCCGCGCGCCGGTCGCCGGCGCATCGACGCCTGCTTGCGCGATCTCGAGCGCCTCCGCCAGCGCATCCGCGGGCAGCGTCACCGGGGAGGCGCCGGGCGAGCGTACGAACACTGCGTCCTCTTCCAGGAGCACCACCGCCTGTCCGGGATTGCGGGGCAGCAGGTCGCTGTCGGCGTAGATCGCATCGGGTTCGATGCCGCTCGCGCGCAGCATCGCCAGCCACTCATCGAGCTGGGCGCGCGCCACCACGGCGACGGGCACGCGGGAGGATTCGCCGGCACGCTTGCCGATGGCGAAATGCAGATCGTCGATGTCATCGGCCAGGTGCTCTTCGAGCGCGTACGGCACGAGCTGCTGCAGCTTCGCACCGGCCTTGACGGGCACGTCCGGCTCCGCCAGCAGCACATCCGCGCCGGGCGCCAGTACACACACGCGCCGTCCCGCGGCCCGGGCGGCCGCGAGCATCAGCGGTCCGCTTTGCGGCGGCCCGGCCGGCGCGCCGCGTGCATCGGCCACCAGCCAGGACGCCGGTTCCTCGGGGGTGCGCGGTAGGCGCAGCAGCAGCCAGTCAGCCATGGACGGATACTGTCATCGTTTCGGCCGCGGTGATCATCGATCGTGTCACGGTGCGCGAGCAATCAATCCGGCGTGAAACTGCGCAGGATCGGGCGTACGGCTCCCCCGCCGTTCTGGTCCTGATACAGAAGACTGTACAAGTTGAATTCCGCGCTGCCAATAGTGATGAAACTCGTCAGGCGAAAGTAGCTCGAAACCTGCGCGATCTTTGGGTGCACCTGTGCGAGCAGCTTCTGATCGGCAAATGCCGCTTCGTAGCCGGTCTGCGTGGGGAAGCACGCGGTGGCGTTGGCGCGGTTCTTCGCCAGGGAATCCGGATCGGAGCTGAAGTCCGCGTGTCCCAGATACGCATCCAGCACCGCTCCGGGAGCGGTGCAGACGTTGACCGGCGTGCCAAACGGGAGCGCCGTGACATAGGGCGCGAGCTTCAGGTAGCGGTCACGACCGAAGCCCGGCAGCGCGAGCAACTCGCTGGCGCTCGTGATGTAGCGGTTGGCTGTCCGGTACGGTGGCGTCTGGCCCATGTAGACGCTGTCCTCCGCGCCATCGGGGATTGAGGGCGTGATGTTCCCATCGATCCAGTCGACGATATAACCCGCCCACTTGGGCTCTACGCCCGACATCTCCAGCAGCTGGATGAAGGCCTGCAATTGCACCGGGTCCGGTGTGGTGTCGTTCTTCACCAGGTTGTTGAGGTTGAAGCGCCCCTGCAGGTCCTCGAGCGACGCTTCGAGCATCACGCCCGGAACCACCTCGATCGGTCCGAGAGGCTTATCCCAGCCTTGCCCGGCATAGGTATGGCTCTGGTCGTTCTGCCGTATCTGACGCAGTCCGTAGGCAGCGAGAGCCTCGGCCCCCTGGGCGATGAGCAAGGCCTGATCGAACGCGTACGTTGCGGTGCCGCGCCGCACGCTCGTCGCGTTCTCGTACGCCACCGCGGCGGCGATGATGGTGCCGAGCGCGACCAGCAGGATCGCCACCAGCATCGCAATGCCGCGCTGGCCGCGCGGCGGATGCCACGGGCGCTGGCGGCGGGCACGCTGCGATACGAGCCTCATCCGGCGATCTCGATGATCCGCACGACCTTGCCCCAGCCCTCGGTGTCGAGCGTGATTTCCACCGCCAGCGGACGTTGGCGCAGGGTCCATTCCTGCCTCTGGATAACAGCGGTACCCGGTGGCCATTGCTCCTGCCACTGATGGGCCTGGTCGAGATAACGAAGGGTCACCGCCTTGACGTGCGTCATGAGATCGCGCTTCGTCGTGGTGCTGGCGAGCGTGGGATCGAGTACGTTCCAGTACTCGCGCCGCAGTGTCCCGTTCTCCAGGAAGTACGCCACCCGCTGCAGCCCCGGGCGCTGCAGCCCGGCCGGGTTCGCCCAGCCACCTCGGGTGAGGGCGACGATCGGCTGCGCGCCGGGGACCGCGCCCAGCAGTGCAGGCTGGGCGGGCTCGTCACCGATCGCCTGGCGCACCGGACGCGGGGCGAGCTGCATGAAGTCCTGTTCCAGCACGCGCACCGCCGTTTGCAGCTCGAGCAGGCGCGCCTGTTGCTCCTTGAGCGAGTCCCGGCTGGTGAGTGCCTGGGTGATGGCGCCATAACCCATGGCGAACATGACCGCGGCGATGAACAGCGCCACCAGCAGCTCGAGCAGCGTGAACCCACGGCCGCGAGGGCTCACTGCGCCTCCGGCGGAGGTTGAGGGCCCGGCCGCGGCAGCGGCGGCGTGGGCGTAACCGGTGTGGTGGTGGGCGTCTGAGCGCCACCGAGGGTCCCGGGACTGCCGGGCAGCCCGCTCGAAGTCTGCGTGCCCCAATCGGGTTGGAAACCGTTAGGGGTCCCGATCGCATCGCCCCGGATGCCACTCACCGTGGTGAACCAGCCGTTGTCGTCGCCCGCCTTGACGTCCGCGGGGCGCACGCTGACGTCGATACGCTCCACTCCCGGTACCTGGGTTGTGACCACCTCCTGGCGCCAATGCCAGCTGCGACCGGCAAAGTCCGTGTCGCCGTTGCTGTTGCCGGTGGGGGGCTGTTGGCCCGACAGGCGCAGGTTCGCGATCTGATTGAGCGCCACCCACTGGGCAAACGTCTTGTCGCGCAGGTACGAGATGGTGTTCGCCGAGGAGGTCAGCGCGCCCATTACGGCGGCCATGCCGATCGCCACGATCGCGAGCGCCACGAGCACCTCGATGAGCGTGAAGCCGCGAGCGCCGCGCAGCGCACGCCTCACGGCTTCGCCTCCACCATGGCCTGCTCGATCACCTGACCCTGGTTGTCCTGCGTGAGGGTGACGCTGCGCCTGCCGCCGTCGCGCTCCACCGTGGCGGCGAAAGTCGTCAGATCGCCGTTCGAGAAGATCGTGACCTGCGGAGTCTTGTCCTTGGCATCCGCGGGACGGGTCAGCACGACGGGCCGCGCCTCCACCGTGAGTTTCACGCCGAGCCCATCGGGGAGCTTGCGCGCGCTGAGCGCATCGTCCTCGAACACGCTGCGCCACGCCGCGCGGCGCATGTCATAGGTGAGAAACTCGTAACCATCGTCCTGGAACAGCACGCCGTACTCGCGGGTCTGCAGCTCGGCCTGCTCGCGCGCGTAGGTGAACAGCGCCAAGAGCCGATCACTCTCCTTCTCGAGCTCGCGGTCGCGTCCCGTCACAGTGAGCGACAGCAACACGCCGCCGGAGATCACGCCGATGATGAGGACGACGACCAGGATCTCGATCAGCGTGAAGCCGGCGCTGGCCGGATGAGCGCAGGCGGGTCGCATCGTCGTGCTGCGGCACCTAGTCGCCGAGATTCCAGTTGCCGATATCGGCGTTGATGCCATCGCCCCCGGGCTGGCCATCGGCGCCGAGCGTGTAGAGGTCGTACTGCTTGCCGTGCGTGCCGGGGTATACGTACAGATAGGGGTTCCCCCATGGGTCTTTGCTGACCCGCTCCAGGTAGCCGCCGGGCCTCCAGTGCTTGATCGAGGGGTCGGTGGGCTGCTGCGTCAGGGCCGTGAGGCCCTGCTCGGAGGTCGGATACTTCGAGTTGTCGAGGTAGTACATGGAGAGCGCCGCCTCCAGGCTCTGGATGTCGGCCTTCGCCTTGGCGACGCGCGCGTCGTCCACCTTGCCCATGACCGTCGGAACGATGACCGCGGCCAGCAGGCCAATGATGACTATGACCACCATGATCTCGATGAGGGTGAAGCCGCGCGCGCGCCGTGCGCTGCTCTGTCTGCTAACCTGACCGATGTAACTCATGCGCTGCGTGTCCGGGCGGCGAAGCCGCCGTTGAGACCAAAAACGGGTCGGGATCATAACAAATGGGGGTCGACCGGCCTGTGAAGCCCGTGCGCAGGGTGCTCCAGTCTCTCAATTGCGACGGCCGCCTGGGGCTGGCACTGCTCGGCGCCTGCGCTGTGCTGCTGCTGCCCACGCTGGCCGGGGAGGCGGGGCGAGGGCTGCTGCGCTATGACCGCGTGGCGCTCGCGGCGGGGCAGTGGTGGCGGCTGCTCACGGCGCACGTGGTTCACCTGGATATCCGGCACGCGCTGCTGAATGATCTGGGGCTCGCTCTCATGTGGGCGCTGTTCGCTCGCGACTACTCCCCGCGGCAGTGGGTGCCGATCGTGCTGGGCGCGATGGTGGCCATCGACGCAGGGCTGTGGCTGTGCGATTCGACCGTGATGTGGTACGTCGGTTCCTCCGGCGCGCTGCACGGGGCGATGGCGGCCATCGACGCAGGGCTGTGGCTGTGCGATT
>CATPBQ010000307.1 GCA_955652795.1 uncultured Steroidobacteraceae bacterium
AGATGTGGCAGGCGACCGTAAGGCCCCGGGAGTCATCGAGGCTCCCCGCCGCGATGCTGATGTAATCGCGGCCCACTCCCTCCCAGAACAACGTGGAGCCGCAACGGCCGCAAAACCCACGGCGCGCCTCATTCGAGGCCGCATACCACTTCAGTTCGCCCTCCGACACCAGGTGAAAGTCGGCGCGCCGCGCCGCCGTGGCGGCCATGACATGCCCGGTCATGCGCCGGCACTGCGTGCAATGACACATGACGACCGCTCGCAGGGCGCCGGCGACGCTGTAGCGTACGGCGCCGCACAGACAGCCTCCGGTGCGTATCGTCATGCCTATCCCGGCCCGAGTTTCTGCGTCAGATACACGAAGCTGAGCGCCCACATCTCGGCCGCCTGCTTGTGGTTGGCCGCGGCCGCATGGCCGCCATCGGTGTTCTCGTAGAACAGCACCTCATGACCCTGGGCTTCCATGCGCGCGGCCATCTTGCGCGCGTGCACCGGCGTGACGCGATCGTCGCTGGTGGCCGTGACGAAGAACACCGGCGGATAGCTCTTGCCCGCCCTCACATTCTGATACGGCGAGTATTTCATGATCCAGCCGCGGTCGGCGGGCCTGGCGGGATCGCCGTATTCCGCGGCCCACGAGGCGCCCGCGCCGATGTGGGTGTAGCGGATCATGTCGATCAGCGGCACCTGGCAGACCACGGCACCGAACAGATCCGGCCGCTGCACCATGTTGGCGCTCACCAGCAGGCCGCCGTTCGATCCGCCCATGATGCCGAGCTGCCTGGGCGTGGTGATGCCGCGCTTCACGATGTCCTGCGCCACCGACTGGAAATCGTCATAAGCCTTCTGACGGTTCTGCAGCAGCGCCGCCTGGTGCCACGCCGGTCCGTATTCGCCGCCGCCGCGAATATTGGCGACCACGAAAACGCCGCCCCTGCTCAGCCACAGCATGCCGAAGTTCGGCGAGTAGCTGGGTGTCTCGGAGATCTCGAAACCGCCATAGCCGTAAAGAACCGTGGGCGCCGGGCCGGTGAGGGTTTTCCTGCGTGTCACGAAGTACGGTATCTGCGTGCCGTCCTGCGAGGTCGCGAAGAACTGCTCGGTCATCAGATTCGAGGCATCGAAGCGTGCGGGGAGCGACTTGATCGCCACCGGCGTGGCATCACCCCGATCCGCATACAACGTCGTCGGCGTGGTGTAGCTCTCGAAGCGGAACTGCGCTTCCGGGCCCCAGGAGTTCGCCGCCACGATGTGCGTCGAGCCACCGGCGGGAAGGGTCAGCGTCGTGTGACTCCACACCCCGTCCCCGCCCAGGCGAAACACGTGAATGCTGCCGGTGACGTCGTGATAGATCGAGGCATAGACGGCATCACGCCCGGCGGCGACCTCGTCGATCGCGCTCTTGGCATCCGGCCGGTAGAGGACCGCGACGGAATTGCCCGCGGCAGTCTGTCCACTTTCCGGAACGCGGTATGCGATCAGCGAACCCTTGGCGATCGGTGCGGCACCGGGCGGCGTCCAGTTCTCACGCAGGGTGAAAATGAGATTTCGGCCCTGCGCGCCCTTCAGATCGGCGCCAAGCGGCAGCGGCAATTGCCGGGTGGTGCCATCGGGCGCGATGGAGTGATACTCGGCGGAAAAGAAACTGACGTCGCGCTGCACCAGCTCGATCGTAGCGCCAGGATCATGGAACACGACGGCCTGCGCACCGACGTCGCTATGCTTGCCCTCGTAGATCGTCCTGGCACCGGTGAGCGGCTCGCCGCGCTTCCACAGTTTCACGATGCGCGGATAGCCGGAAGCGGTCATGGAGCCGGGACCGAAATCGGTTCCACACAGCACCGTATCCTCGGCGAGGTAGCTGATGGAGGATTTTGCCTCCACCAGCTGAAAGCCGTCCTTCACGAACGCCTTCGCGGTCGGATCGAACTCGCGCACCACTACCGCATCACCGCCGCCGCGCGAAAGATGCAGCAGGCAATGCTTCAGCGAGGGCGTGCATTGCGCGCCGTTCCACACCCAGTTCTCGCGCTCGTCCGCCGCGAGCCGGTCCAGATCGAGCAGGATGTCCCAGTCGGGCGCCGCTTTCGCGTAGTCCGCGATGCTCGTGCGCCGCCAGACTCCCTTGGGATGCTGCGCGTCCTGCCAGAAGTTGAAAACGTACTGATGGTCGAGGTCGCCGTAGGGAATGCGGTCGGTCGCATCCATCACCCCGAGAATGGCGTCGTAGTCCCTCTGATAGCTTGGATCAGCCTGCAGAACCGCGGTGGACCTGGCGTTCTGCGCCTTCACCCATTCGAGGGGCTTGGCGCCGTGGATATCTTCAAGCCACAGATAAGGATCGGGGGCCGCGACGTGTTCCTGATGCTTCCTGTTCACGCTGTCCGCTCCCACGGTGGTGTCCGCTCCCACAGCGCTGTCCGCCGCCATCGCCATCCCGCCGATGACGACCGCCCCAACAAGAGCCATGAGCACAGATCGCCGCCCGCAACTCACCGCTGCTCCCAGGACTCGGTCGGCACGTCGCTCGGCACCGGCAATGATCGGATGTAAGTGACCAGGGTCCAGACTCCCTCAGCGCCCAGTGTGCCGCCGAATGCAGGCATGCCCCTGGGCCGACCGTAGTAGATTGAGTTGAACACCTCGGCATCCGCGCCGCCGTAGCGCCAGCGTCCGTCTGCCAGACTGGGTCCGACCCATCCGCTGCCATCACCCCCGTGACAACCGTCGCAATTCATCGCGGTAAACATCAGCGCACCGCTCTTCGCCACAGCCTGGTCCCCCTGATGAGGATTGCGCAGAGCAGCGCCGGCCGGGGCAATGCCACCGGCTGCGAGATGCGCTTCGTAACGAATCGCAGGCGGCGGCGCGCCGGCCTGCTGCGAGGGCGCCGCAGCGTGCCGGCCGCAGGACGCCACCGCGAGGCACGACAGCAACGACGGCGCAAGTATGCCTCGCATGTGCCGCGTCACAGGCCGAAGATCCAGATCATGCCCCCCTGGCTCGTATGGCGCGCGATATCCTTGAGAAAATCCGCCGGCGCACGCACGTCGGCAGGGTCGTCCGAGCGAACATCTCCCGACAGCAGTGCCCAGTCCCCGCCGAAACCGGCATACACCGCCACGTACTGCCTGCCGTCGGGGCCGCGGTAGGAGATCGGGTTACCGACGACACCCGAACCGACCTTGAACTTCGACAACACCTTGCCCGTCCTGGCATCCACCGACTTGAACCAGCCGTCGAGCGTGCCGTAGAAGGCCACATCGCCGGCGGTCACCAGCGCGCCGCTCCAGTTGGGATAAGGCTCCTTGTTCTCCCAGACTTTCCTTCCGGTGGCCGCATCCCACGCCATGAACGAGCCGAGATTCCCGCCGGGACCGGCAAAGTATGGACTGGTGACGCCCACAAAGGGCGTTCCCTTCAGGTGGGACGCGCGCGTTGCTGCGTAGTCCATGCACAGGTTGTTGGTGGACGTATAGAAAAGATGGGTGTTCGGTGAATACGCTGGCGGCGAGGACGGGCTTACGCCGCCCTCGAGACTGGGACAGATGCCCCTCACATTGCCCCGGGATGCACCGGTCTGTTTCGCCGGCTCCAGCACCGGCCGCCCGGTGTTGAGATCCACCACCTTCGCCCAGGTGACCGGCGCGAACGCCGCGGCGATGAGCAGGCGCCCCGTCGCCCGATCCAGCGTGTATGCGAAGCCGTTCTTGTCGAAATGCACGAGCGCCTTGGTTCGGGTTCCGGCCACCGTCAGATCGGCCAGAATCATCGCGCCGTTGGCGTCGTAGTCCCAGTTGTCGTGCGGCGTGAACTGATACGCCCACACGAGAGTTCCGTCCTCCGGCTTGCGCGCCAGCACGCTGGCACTCCACTTGTTGTCTCCGAGCCGCTGCTCCGGGTTATAGGGCGACGCGTTGCCCGTGCCGTAATAGATGAGATCCAGCTCGGGATCGTAGGAGATCGATCCCCAGACGGGAGCGCCGCCGGTCTGCCAGCTGTTATTGGCCCAACTGCGCGCACCCAGGTCAACACCGCTTTCGTACGGCGGCTTGAAGGTACCTGCTCGGGCCAGCATGTCCGTGTCCGGACCGATGTTGCGCGCGGTCCAGAGCGTGCGTCCGCTCTTCAGGTCCAGGCCCTTGACCCATCCGTAGATCCCGAACTCACCGCCGGATGCGCCGACGATGACGCGATCCTTGACCACCAGGGGTGCCATGGTCGTGGTCTCGCCATTGCTGACGTCGGCGATCTGCGTCTTCCACAGCTCCCGGCCGGAGTTCGCCTCGACGGCCACGGTGTGACCGTCGAGCAGGTTATAGATGATCTTCCCGTCCGCGTAGAACGCGCCGCGATTGACGGTGTCGCAGCAGGAGATCCCGATTGCGTTCGCGCTCACGTCCGGCCGATATTTCCATCGCAGCGGATATCCCTCCCTGGTGAGATCGAATGCGTACAGCACATTGGGCCACGGGGTGACGACATACATGGTGTCGCCGACCACCAGCGGTTGGCCCTCGTGTCCACCGAGCACTCCGGTGGAGAAGGTCCACACGGGATGCAGTGAGCTGGCATTCTGCGGGGTGATGCCGGCGAGGCCGCTGTAGCGGGTCGCAGCGTAGTCCTTGGACGGCATCGTCCATTGGCCATCCTCGCCGGTCGGCGCCTGAGCGCCGGCGGCACGCACGCTATCGGCGTTGACGGCCACTGCACCGAGGCAGCCAAGCATTGCGATGAGCGCCGCCCGCGACATCCTGCGTCCCCTGATCCCACGCTAGTGGTTTGTGGTAAGCGTGGAACGACGAACCGCGCAGGTCAAGACCCCGCACGCTCTGCCGCACGAGCGCCCGCCCCCGCAGCCTCAGCGAGACCGGCGGACGTCAACCGGGGCCGGAATCTGAGTTCCGACAATGTGTGGCGGATTGCCGCTTCCCGGCAGTGCCCGACTTGCCGCGGCTTGCTTCGCTGCCACGTGTGGCTCGCGCTGACTTCAGCGCGAGCGCAGTGATCCCGCCAGCCGAGGCTGAGCCGGCGAGGTATAGAACCGCGGCTCCGATGCAGGCCGGGCACATGTCAGTATTGAATCTTAGGCGACCAATCGCCGGCGCCGCCCGGCAAGAGATCGAACAGGTGCCAGACCGTGCAGAAGTCATCGCCGGGGCTGAAGCTCGCATCCGACACCCGGACGATCTTCTGTCCCTTGCGTTGAAACACGGAGACCCCCGGCTTCCAGCCCTTGCTCGTGCGAAAGCCCATGTCCGAGGCAAACGTGCTGCCCGCGTGACTGATCATGGGAAATTTCCAGCCGCGACTCGCAGCGAGCTTGCGCTGCGCGTCCGGCGGCTCCGGACTCGACACCACGAATGCGGCACGAGTGGCAACATGATGATGAATGCCGTTGTAGCCGTCGGCCCACATGGTGCAGGCCGGGCACGACGATCCCATGTTGTGAATGACGATCAGAAACTCATGATCGCCGAAAAGTTGCGACAGGCGAATTGCACCCTCGGGCCTCTGGAACTCGTAGTCGCTGACCTCCTGCGGCTCGGTGGTGGACTGCGTTTCGCGCATTTTCTCGCGAATGGCAGCGATCTGCCGCCGGTAGTCGGCAAGGCGTAGCGCAGCATCGGGGTATTTCATGGGGAGTTCGTACCGTACAGGTCGTGATACTTCACCCATGCCATGGTATGGGGCAGGCCGTCCTCATCACGCCCCTTGGGCACCAGATCGAGGTAGTGGTAGGCCGTGTTGAGCATGTCCACCCCACGCGCATAGCACGAGTATGTGTGGAAGATACTGCCACTTGCGTCTTTAAAGAACACGCTGATACCAACGAGATCGCTGTGCGAATGGGTGTTCTGCGCGTAGTTATACACTGCGCCGCCCGCCTGCTCCGGCTTGAAGGAGACGTGGTAGTCGAAGTTGAAGTCGCTGTCCCCGGACGATGCCCACTTGAAGCTCCAGCCGAGGCGCTTCCTGAAGGCCTCGAGTTTCTCCAGGGGAGCGCGCGACACCGCCACCATGGAGACGTCGCGCTGGCTCAGGTGGGGAACGATGCCGTTGAAGTTGTCGGCCCAGAATGAACACGACTTGCAGCCGGCTTCCCAATCAGGGGCGAACATGAAGTGATACACGATGAGCTGGCTGCGGCCGGCGAACAGGTCCCCAAGTGTTTCCCGGCCGCTCGGTGTTTCAAACACGTACGTCTTCTCGAGGCGCTCCCACGGCAGCTCGCGCCGCTCGCGACTCAGCTGATCGCGTAGCCGCGTGAACGCCTTCTCTTTCTCCAACAACTGCCGACGGGCCGTCAGCCAATCCTGCGGGGAAACGACGCGGTGGGAGGTCATGGGTATGGTCCTCGTTGACTTGAATTCACTTTCGTCGCGCCGGCCGCCTGGCGCCCTGCTTGCGGCGCGGCTCGGCCGCCGGCAGCGCGTCGATGTGCGCCAGCGTGGCCGCCAATGTGTCGAACTGCTCCTGCCAGTATTTGCTGTAGCGGTTCATCCACACCGCGGCCTCATAAAGGGGGCCGACATCGAGGCTGCACCTGCTGATCCGTCCGCTGCGCGCCTGCAGCACGAGGCCGGCGCGCACCAGTACCTGGATGTGGCGCGAGACGGCCTGCAACGAGATCTCGTACGCGGAGGCGAGCTCCGACACCAGCAGCGCGTGCCCATCCAGACGCTCCAGGATGTTCCGGCGCACCGGGTCGGCCAGCGCGAAAAAGACCTCATCGAGCCGCGCCTCATCAGCGCGGGGCGAAACGCTTTCGGAGACGACCTGCAGCGGCACGGGTTTCATCATCATCTGGTGTGTTTAATATCATCTACTCGGCTGACAGTCAACATACTGATTGAGTATTGAGCGGGCCTATAGCATGCACTCTCGCAGACGTCGCGCTGGCACCAGGTACCTCCCGAAGGAAATTCAAGGAGCCGTGTTGCCCGGACGGGCCTGAATATTCAGCTGCCACCGCCGGCTTAGCTTTGCAATGAGTTATTGTACGTTGTCCGATGTTAGGACGTAGCCGGTGTAAGACCTCGCCTGACAGTCAGGCAGTCGGTCGAAGCCTATTATCGGCAACTCCAACAGGGCTTTGCCATCGTGAAATCAATATCGAAC
>CATPBQ010000308.1 GCA_955652795.1 uncultured Steroidobacteraceae bacterium
AGCCATCGCCGGAATCGCCGGGCGCTTCGACGTGTTTGCGCGGATTCCGCACCGCAATTTCCCGGGCGGGGCCGCCCTGCGCCGTCCGGCGCTGGTACTGGCGATGCTGTACTACCGCCTCAGGGATCTGTTGTAGCTGCGTGATCTACCGCCAGCTGATGCTCGGGTTGTGGTTGGCCTGGGTTCTGTACTGGGTGATCTCTGCGTTCGGCGCCAAGACCACGCAGCGTCGCGAGTCGCTGGGCTCGCGCCTGTCGCACATCGTGCCGCTGCTCATCGGCGTGGCGCTGATCGTGTGGCCGCGTGTTCCGTGGGACTGGCTCTCGCTGCGCCTGCTGCCACCTGGCCCGCTGAACTATGCGCTCGGCTTCGTGCTGCTCGCGCTGGGCCTCGCCTTCACGGTGTGGGCGCGCGTGTACCTGGGCCGCAACTGGAGCGGCACGGTGACCCTCAAGGAGGGGCACGAGCTCATTCGCTCGGGTCCCTACAGCTATGTGCGCCATCCCATCTACAGCGGCCTGCTGGTGGCGTTGCTCGGCAGCGCCGTCGCCTGCGGGGAGCTGCGCGCCTTGATCGGCTTAGGTGTCGTCGCGGGCGCATTCATCCGCAAGCTGCGCATCGAAGAGCGTTTCATGCGGGAGATCTTCCCGGGACAGTACCAGCGCTACTGCGCGCAAGTGCCGGCCCTGGTCCCGTTCACAAGGCTTCCGCGATCTGTACCGCGTTGAGCGCCGCGCCCTTCAGGAGCTGATCACCCGCCACGAACAGGCAGATGGAGCGCCCGCCCGGATCGCTCAGGTCCTGGCGAATGCGGCCGACGAGAATCGGGTCCTGACCGGAGGCGTCCTGCGGCATCGGGAAGTAATTGCGCTCCACGTCGTCCACCAGCTTCACGCCCGGGGCGGTCTGCATCAGCTCGCGCACCTGCGCAGGCGTGATCGGCCGCTCGCATTCCAAAGTGATCGCCACCGAGTGCGCGCGCAGCACCGGCACCCGCACGCAGGTCGCCGACACGCGCAGGTCGGCATCCCCGAAGATCTTGCGGGTCTCCTGGATGACCTTGGTCTCCTCGTCGTTGTAGCCGGTCGCCGGGTCGATCCTGGTGTTGTGGCTGAAGAGATTGAACGCGTAAGGGTGCGGTAGCACCGTGTGTTGGTACGCACGGCCTTCCAGATACGCGCGCGTGGACTCGCGCAGTTCCTCCATCGCCGCGGCGCCGGCGCCGGAGGCGGCTTGGTAGGTGGCCAGCACCAGCCGCCGGATGCGGTTGGTGCGGTGGATCGGCCACAGCGGCGTGATGGCGATGATGGCGCAGCAGTTGGGATTGGCGATGATCCCCTGGTGAGCGCGCACGGTCTGCGGATTGATCTCCGGCACCACCAGCGGCACGGCGGGATCCATGCGGAACGCGGACGAGTTGTCGACCACGGTGGCGCCGGCGCGCACGGCAATGGGCGCGAAGCGCTTCGAGATGCTCGCGCCGGCGGAAAACAGCGCGAGGTCGACACCGCTGAAGCTCTGCTCGTTCAACTCGCGCACCGCGAGCGCCTGGCCGCGGAACCTGAGCGTCTTGCCGGCGGAGCGCGCCGAGGCGAACAGCCGCAGCTCCGACAGCGGGAAGGCTCGCTCCTCCAGGCAGCGGATCAACTCCACGCCCACCGCGCCGGTGGCCCCGACGATCGCCACCACCGGCGCTGGCGGGGGAAGACCTTCAGACATCAGTGTGTTCTCCGGTTCATAAACGAGCAGGCCCCGTCGGGTCAGCGACGCTACCCCAGCGGATTTGGGCTGTAAAGCGATGGGCGAAGCGCCGGCATCACGCCGCGGTCTTTGCGGCGCTGGGTGATGAGACCCGCCTGTCGCTCGTTGCGACGCTGTCCGGCGGGGAGCCGCGTTGCATCGCTGCGCTGACCGGGGGCTCGAAAATGACCCGCCAGGCGATCACCAAGCACCTGCGGGTGCTGGAGAGCGCCGGTATCGTGCACAGCGTTCACGCCGGCCGCGAAAGCCTGTTCGAGTTTGATCCGCGGCCGATGAACGAGCTGCAGGAGTATCTCGGCCGCGTCTCCGCACAGTGGGATCAGGTGCTGTCGAGGCTGAAGACCCTGGTAGAAAGCTAGGGTTCACCGCGGGCATGGGAACCCTTGGGCCGCACCTCAAAGCAGCGGTGAATGCGCGGATTGCGCTCGAAATCCTTCGGTAAGGTAGCCGCCGACAGGTCGCGAATCTGGTAGCGCTCGCCGAGCGTCTCCTCCAGGCGGAAGCGCTGCGCGTTGGTCGAGAAGACCAGCAGTCCCGCGGGCGCCAGCAGCCGCGCGCATGCGTCGATGAGCTCGGGGTGATCGCGTTCGATATCGAGCACACCCTCCATGCGCTTGGAGTTCGAGAAGGTCGGCGGATCGAGAAACACCAGATCGAAGCGGGCAGATCCGCGCGCCGCCTCTGTCAGCCATTCACGGCAGTCCGCCTGCACCCACCCATGGGCGTCGCCCGCCAGAGCATTCAGAGCGAGGTTGCGTTGCGCCCACTCGAGATAGGTTCGCGACAGGTCGACCGAGGTGGTGCTCGCCGCGCCGCCTGCTGCGGCATAGACCGTGGCGGTCCCGGTGTAGGCAAACAGGTTGAGGAAGCGCTTGCCGCGCGCTGCCTCCCGCAGCCTGGCACGCGTCACGCGCTGATCGAGGAACAGTCCCGTGTCCAGATAGTCCTCGAAGTTCACCCGGAATCTTAAGCCCCCTTCGGTGACGACGTGGAAGTGAGCCTGCTCGTCCAGTTTGTCGTACTGCTCGCCGCGCCGGGTGCGGCGCCGGGTGCGCACCCGGATGCGCTCGGGCGCAACGCCGGTCGCGCCCGGTAGCCTCGCCAGCACCTCGCCGCGCCGCCTGCGCACGGCTTCCAGCTCGATCTCGGCCGGCGCCGCATACTCCTGGACGTACAGCCACAACTCATCCGGTTCGATGGCGCGATACACGTCGATGGCGAAGGCGTACTCCGGCATGTCGGCGTCGTAGACCCGGTAGCATGAAACACCCTCGCGCTCGGCCCAGCGCCGCAGTCGCTTCAGGTTCTTCCCGAGCCGGTTGGCGAACATGCCCGCCCCGGGAGTGTCCGCGAGCCGCGCCGCGCCTTTGCCGAGTGTCCCGGGCTCGCGTGCGCTGTCCGGCACCACTTTGATCCGCAGCAGCCGGCACTCGATCGCGCCGTTCCACACGCTGTGCGTGCGATGCGCGCGCAGGCCAAGCTCCTTGCCGAGCTCCGGCGCCCCGGTGAGCACCGCGGCGTTCCAGCCCTGAAAACGCTCGCGCAGCACCGCGCCCAGCTCATGGTGCAGCGCACGCGCGCCCTCGCGGCCCTCCATGCGCAGGCCGTAGGGAGGATTGGTGCACAGGAGTCCGGGCCGATCCGGATCGCGCGCCGCCAGCGGCGCTGCGTCGGCCAGCACGCCCGTGTCCGCGCGCACCAGCCTGCCGACACCGGCGCGCGCGGCGTTATCGCGCGCGCTGCGGATCGCGGTGGGGTCGCGATCCGTGCCGCGCACCGCGACCTGGGTCGCCTCGCCCGCGCCCGCGCGCGCATCGGCCTCGGCGCGCAGGCGCGCCCACAAAGCCGCATCGTGGCCGCGCCAGGCGAGGAAACCGAAATAATCGCGCGTCAGCCCGGGCGCCCGGTCGGCGGCGATCAACGCCGCTTCGATGCACAACGTACCGGAGCCGCACATCGGATCGAGAAACTCCGCGCCCTGCGCCGCCAGCTCCGGCCAGCCGCTGCGCAGCAACACTCCCGCGGCGACGTTCTCCTTCAGCGGTGCTTCCCCGGCCGCGCCCCGGTAACCGCGTCGGTGCAGGCTGTCACCCGACAGGTCAATGGACACGGTGATGTCGGTGCCGTGTGCATGCGCGTGCACCCGCACACCCGGGCGCTCGAGCGCCACGTCGGGGCGCGTGCCGGTGGCGAGGCGCAGCGCATCGACAATGCCGTCCTTGAGCTTCAGCGCCCCGAAGTGAGTGTGAGTAATCGCGGGGTGCCGCCCGCTGAAATCGCACGCCAGCGTAGTCGCAGGACCCAGGTGAGCCGCCCAGTCGATGCGGCGCACGGCCGCATGAAACTCATCCGCGTCGCGCGCCTCGAAGTGCGCGAGCTCGAGGAACACCCGATTGGCGATGCGCGACCACAGGCAGGCGCGATAGGCACTCTCCAGCGTGCCCGCGAACGCCACGCCGCTCGAGCGCTCGCGCGGCTGCACCGCGCCGCACGCGTCGAGTTCCCGCGCCAGCAGATCGGCAAAGCCGCGGGGCGCGCTGGCGAGGAACTTGAGCGAATGCGCACTCACGCGGCCGTGCGAGGCAGCCGCGCTCTCACGACAGGTCGAGCCCGAAGCGACACACTCACCGTCAGGACAAGTCGATCCATGTCGTCTTCAGCTCCGTGTATTTCTCCAGCGCGTGCAGCGACTTGTCGCGTCCGATGCCCGACTGCTTGAAACCGCCGAACGGCACGGTCAGGTCGTCGGCATCGTAGCAATTGACATACACCGTGCCGGCGCGCAGCGCGCGCGCCACGCGATGCGCGGTGGTGACGTCACGGGTCCATACCGCGGATGCGAGGCCATAGATCACGTCGTTGGCGATCTCGATCGCCTCGTCGACGGTCTTGAAGGTGATGGCCGACAGCACCGGACCGAAAATCTCCTCGCGCGCGATCGTCATGGCCGGCTTCACGCCCTCGAACACCGTCGGCTCGATGAAGTAGCCACCGCTGTCCTCGCGTACCCGGCGTCCGCCGAAGCGGATGTCGGCGCCGTCGCGCCGGCCGGTGTCGATGTAGCCCAGCACCCGCTTCATCTGCGTCTCGTCGACTATCGCACCGAGCCGGGTCGCGGGGTCGAGCGGATCCCCGGGCTGCAGCGTGCGGCTGATCGCCTGCACCTTCTCCAGCACCGCGTCCTTGATGCCTTCCTGCAACAGCAGGCGCGAGCCGGCGGAGCACATCTCGCCCTGGTTGAAGAAGATGGCGAACGCTGCGGCGGTAGCCGCCTTATCGAGGTCCGGGTAATCCGCGAGCACGATGTTGGGCGACTTGCCGCCGCACTCGAGCGAGACGCGCTTCAGGTTCGACTGACCGGCGTACTGCATGATCAGCCGTCCGGTCGCCGTCGAGCCGGTAAAGGCGAGGCAGTCGACGTCCATGTGCAGGGCGAGCGCCTTGCCGGCAGTGTGCCCGAAGCCCGGCACCACGTTGAGCACCCCCGGTGGAATGCCCGCTTCGAGCGCAAGCTCTGCGACCTTGAGCGCCGAGAGGGGCGACTTTTCCGAGGGCTTGAGCACCAGAGAATTGCCGCTCGCGAGAACGGGGGCGATTTTCCAGGCCGCCATGAGCAGCGGGAAATTCCAGGGCACGATCGCCCCGACGACCCCCATGGGCTCGCGCGTGATCAGTGCGAGCGCACGCGGCCCGGTGGGCGCCACCTGGTCGTACACCTTGTCGATCGCCTCGGCATACCACTGCAGGCAGCGCGCCGCACCCGGGACGTCGATCTTGAGGCTGTCGGAGATGGGCTTGCCCATGTCGAGGGTCTCGAGCAGCGCGAGCTCCTCGGTGTGCCTCAGGATCGCTTCCGCAAAGCGCAACAGGATTTTCTTGCGCTTCGCGGGCGCGAGATCCGCCCAGCTGCCCTTGCGAAATGCGGCGCGGGCAGAGCTCACCGCACGGTTGACGTCCTCCTCGTCGCCGGCGGCAACCCGCGCCAGCAGCTTCCCGGTGGCGGGATTTATGGAATCGAAGGTGGCACCCGAAGCGGCGTCGAGGTAATGCCCGTCGATGAAGGCCTGAGTGCGCAAGCTGAGCGTGCGGGCGCGCTCGTGCCAGGAAACGGTCTCGGGCATTGCGTTCATGACTGCGGCGAGCCTTCAGAAGGTCGGTGGGGTGCAGGCGCTGATGATCTCACACGCCTCGCGCCCGACGTTGCGGAAGCGATGCGGCAGCTGGCTGGCGAAATAATAAGCCTCGCCGGGTCCCAGCACGCGCGCGGCGCCGCCCACCGTGAGCTCGATGCGCCCGCGGATCACGACGCCCGCCTCCTCGCCGCGGTGCGCGAGCATTTCCTCGCCGGTGGCCGCGCCGGCTGCGTAGCGCTCGTGCAGCAGCGTCAGCTGCCGCCCGGGGCGCTGCGCCGCCACCAGGCGCAGAGAAACCTCCGGATTGCCGAGCTCCACCAGATCGTCGGCGCTGAAAAAAGCCTGCGGTGTGGCACTCAGGTCCAGGGTGAAGAACTCCGCGAGCGACATCGGCACGCCATCGAGCACCTTCTTCAGCGAGCTCACCGAAGGGCTCACGCGGTTCTGTTCGATGAGGGAAATGAGCCCGTTGGTCACTCCGGCGCGGCGTGCAAGCTCGCGCTGCGACATGCCAAACGTGGTTCGGACACTGCGCAGGCGCGCGCCGACGTCGATGCTCATGGTGTTTAGTATTTTAGACAAGAAGGGGCAAAATATCGCCCCAGTGGCCGGCCGTGTCCACTTTATTTATCATCCCGCCCCGAATCCACCCCGCACCGAGCCCGTCATGTCGAACCTCAGCGCCCCCTTGCGCAGATCAGAACTCGAGGCGTTCTGGTTGCCGTTCACCTCCAACCGCCAGTTCAAGGCGAAACCCCGGCTGCTCGCGAAAGCGCGCGGCATGCACTACTGGACCCCCGAGGGACGGCAGATCCTCGATGCGGTCGCGGGGCTGTGGTGCGTGAACGCGGGGCACGGCCGCCGCGAGATCACCGAGGCGGTCGCGAGCCAGCTCGAGACCATGGACTACGCGCCGCCGTTCCAGATGGGCCACCCGGGGGCGTTCGCGCTGGCGAACGAACTGGTGAGAATCGCGCCCGACGGACTCGATCACGTGTTTTTCACCAACTCCGGATCGGAATCCGTCGACACGGCGCTGAAGATCGCCCTCGCCTGGCACCGCGCGCGCGGGGAGGCCTCACGCACGCGTCTCATCGGGCGCGAGCGCGGCTACCACGGCGTGGGCTTCGGCGGCATCTCGGTGGGCGGCATCGCG
The DNA here is from genome assembly GCA_955652795.1 of uncultured Steroidobacteraceae bacterium. GTDB lineage: Bacteria > Pseudomonadota > Gammaproteobacteria > Steroidobacterales > Steroidobacteraceae > 13-2-20CM-66-19. The sequence goes on from CATPBQ010000308.1 coordinate 7,051, forward strand.
CCGAACCGCAAGACCTGGTCGGGGGTGCTGCTACCGGGCGTCGACCACCTGCCGCACACGCATGATCCGGCGAGGAACGCCTTCTCGCGCGGCGCGCCGTCGCACGGGGCGCAGCTGGCGGACGAGCTCGAGCGGCTGGTGACGCTGCATGATGCGTCCAACATTGCCGCGGTGATCGTCGAGCCCATCGCCGCCTCCGGCGGTGTGCTGATCCCGCCGCGCGGGTATCTGCAACGCCTGCGCGAGATCTGCGACCGCCACGGGATCCTGTTGATTTTCGATGAGGTGATCACGGGCTTCGGCCGCACCGGTGCGCCATTCGCAGCCCAGGAGTTTGGCGTCACGCCCGACATGATCACCCTCGCCAAGGGGCTGACCAACGGCTGCGTGCCGATGGGCGCGGTGCTCGTGAGCAAGGCCATCCACGAGGCCTTCATGCAGGGCCCGGATGGCATCGAGCTCTTCCATGGCTACACCTATTCGGCGCATCCGGTGGCCTGCGCGGCCGGGCTGGCCACCCTGGGTCTGTATCAGAGTGAGGGTCTGCTGACGCGCGCCAAGTCCCTGGCGAAGTACTGGGAGGACGCCGCCCATGCGCTGCGCGGTCTGCCGCACGTCATCGACGTCAGGAATTACGGGTTGATTCTGGGACTGGAGCTCGAGTCCATCCCCGGCAAAGCCGGCGCACGCGCCTTCGAGGTGTTTATCAAATGCTTCGAGCGCGGCGTCCTGGTGCGCCAGACGGCCGACATCATCGCGCTCTCGCCGCCTCTCATCATCGAGCAGTCGCAGATCGACGAGATCTTCGCCACGCTGAGCGCAGTGCTGCGCGGCCAATAGCCCCGCCAGGCAAACCCGCGGGCCGCTCGAGCGTGCGGCCCGCTCTTAAGCGTGCGGCTGGTTGCGGTCGCGGCGCACGCGCGACAGCAGCATCCACACCAGCACCGCGATCACGATGGCGCTGCCCACCAGCATCTCCATCTCCGACAGACTGAACTCGCCGCTACGAGCGGCAGCGACAGTTATGGTTTCCACGACAAACACCTCCGAGGCTCACGGAATTCCGACACACTCGTGTACCCTCCCACGGGGCGCACGCGCGGGGAAGGAAGCCGTCGTGGATCTGCGACGGGCTTCAAGGCGAGGGGGTGTTATGTCTGATATGTCCGATAGCGGCGCGCGCTGCGCCTCAGCCGCGTGCTTCGAACACCGCGTAGATCTTCGAGCAGTCCTCCACGACCTCCCACGTGCCGACAAAGCCGGCGGGGACCACGAACGCGTCCCCGGGTCCGAAGCTGCTGCGCTCGCCGGTGGCGCTCTCGATGATGACGCGCCCCGCGGTCATCACGCACAACTCGTTCTCGGTGTAACGCACGCGCCATTTGCCGCGGCTCGCCGACCAGCGGCCGGCGAAGAACTGCTGGCTGGTGTCGGTGAAGAAATTGCGCACCTGCAACTGCGGCGTGCCGCCGATCAGGCGCTCGGGCGGCAGTTCGGACACCTCAGCTTCGACCCGTCCGTCCAGGGGAACGATGGAAGTGCTCACGAGCGCGCCGCACAGGTACTCATGCCAGGAAATTCTAGCGCGAACGCGCGCCGCGGGCCTGCCTTCCCGCGGCGCGCCTGGCTGGCGCCCCTCACGCGTCCGGGTCACGGCGGGGAACCTGGCCGGAGCTCGGAAGTTCCAGGCGCACCGTTACGCGCCGCTCGAACGCGTAGCCGTCGAGGTCACCGTCTGCGCTGGCGGATTCGGTCTTGCCGTGCGCCTCGATGAGGATGCGCTCGCGGGCAACCCCGGCGCTCATCAGCACCGCCGCGACGCCCTGGGCGCGGCGCAGCGACAGCTCGCTGTTGTAGGCCTCCGAGCCGCGCGGATCCGCGTAGCCGGCGATCCGCACCCGGGCCTGCGGCATGGACACCACCAGCGCCCCGAGTTTCAGCAGCGGCGGCATCGCCCGCGTGGTGATCGAGTCGTCGTTGGTGCGAAAGCTCACGTCCAGCCCGAGCTCGTCAGTCTGCTGCAGGGTCTGGTCGAGCTGCGCACCGTGCGCCTGCGCCTGCGTGAGCGAGCCGTCGAGCTGCTCGACACTCTCGGACAGGCGGTTGCGCTCCGCCTCGCTGTGGCCGAGATCGGCGGCCAACGCTGCCGAGGATTGCGCCTGCCGGTGATAACGGTCACCGAGCAAAGCCCCGGCTGCCGCGCCCAGCACGGCACCGACCGGTCCGCCCGCCGCCGCACCGACCGCCAGGCCGGTCACGGCGCCGATGTCCGACTGCCTCGAGCCCTCACCGGGCTCGTCCCCGCAGGCATACGCCGGCCATACCGCCACGCCGAGCGCCAGTGCAATGGCGAGCACGCCGGCGC
>CATPBQ010000309.1 GCA_955652795.1 uncultured Steroidobacteraceae bacterium
CGTGCAGCGCCAGGCGCGACAATCCGACGCCGCTTGCCTGAGCACCCAGGCGCCGGTCGCCGCCATCAGGCCGGCGGATTCGAGCAGCGGCAGGAAGATCGCGGGCGAGGTCAGTCCATGTTCCGGGTCCTGCCAGCGCAGCAGGGCCTCCACACTGGCAATTCTGCCGGTGTGCAGCGTGATCTTGGGCTGGTAGTGCAGCAGGAACTGCCCTTTTTCGAGCGCCGTGCGCAGCCGGTGTTCCATGCCGACGCGTCGGGCGAGCTCGGAATTCATCTCGATGCGGTGATGCACATAGCGTTCGCCCGAGGTCTTCGCCTCCTTGAGGGCCGCTTCCGCATTCTGCACAAGTTCGTGCGGCTCGTGTCCGTCCTCCGGATAGCAGGCCACCCCACTCTTGATCTCGGCGACGATCTCGCGGCCATCGACGCTGAAGGGCCGCGCAAAGGCGCGCGTGAGGTCGTCGTGCAAGGTGCGAATCTCGGTGTCGGCACGTTCACGTGAGGCATTCATGCACACAAAGGTTCCGCCGCCCAGGTGTGCAAGCTGCTCGGTGTCCGGGAAGTGTGCTTTGAGCCGATCCGCGACACACTGCAGCAGGCGATCGCCCGTGTGCCGCCCGAAGGAATCATTGATGACGCTCAGGTGGGCGACATCGAACACCGTTACCTCAAGACGCGGCAGGCTGTCAGTGCCGCGCGTCAGCAGCCGGCTGAGGCGCTCGCAGAACAGCGCACGCTTGGCGAGGCCCGTCAGCGGCTCGAAATACGACAGAAAGTGCACCGCGTCCTGCTTGTCAAGGTACTGCAGGGCGAAGGACAGGTTGGAGGCGACCTCCTCGAGCAGCAGCAATTCATCCTGACCAATAACGGCGCTGGCCCCGGTGCCGCACAGGAAGGCCCCGACCGGGGTGTTGTCGACTCGCAGCGGCAGACACGCCAGCGACCGAACGCCTGCGGCGACCAGCGCGTCGCGCTGGTGTATGACATGCGGGAAGTGCTCGATGTCTTGGCAGAGTATCGCTTCGCCGGTGCGAATGACCCGCCCCATGAGACTCGTATCGCCGGCTTCGTGATCCGAGACCGGAAACTCCTGGTCCGGTTGAGCAAGAAATTCGTAGCCGGCCCAACCCACCGGCCGTGCCATCCGCGTGGTCGGATTGATCAGCGCCAGCATCGCGAGTCTGTAACCACCCACGCGGTGCGCCAGCCGGCAGGTCTCGGCCATTGCCTCGTCGCGGTTGTGAATGCGCACCAATGCCGAATTGATTCCCGAAAGCATTTGCAGCACGCCGGTCAGGCGGGCGACCTGCTGCGCGGCAAGCTGGCTCGTGCGGCGCAACTCCGCCTCCTGCAGGGCGCGCTCCACAGCTGGCACCAGGCGCTTCGGGTTACTCTTCAGGACGTAGTCAATCGCGCCGCACTTCAGGGCCTCGATGGCTCGCTCCTCGCCGATGGTCCCGGAAAGGAAGATGAAGGGAACCCCGGGCGCTTCGGCACGCGCAATGGCGAGCGCCGACATGCCATCGAAGCCGGGTAAACTGAAGTCCGACAGGATGAGATCAGGCAGCTCAGCGCGCAGCGCGGCGCGCATTTCGATCTCGTTCACGGCGCACCGGAACGTGCATACGTAGCCCGCCTCCTTCAAACGCCACATCGCCAGCTCAGCGTCCGACTCGGAGTCTTCGATCAGCAGGACACGCAGCGGCTTGCCTGAAGAGCGGTCAGTGTGCGCGTCCATGCGAAGCTCGCTGGGCGCCCGGCGTCAGGCCTGCCGGAGGGGGCAGCTGAGCGCGCGCGCAAAAGCACGACTATTCATGGGATATCCCACACTGCGTTATTAGACACCTGCAAGTCGGTGCCTCACGGGATCCGCGTCACAGTCCTTTACGACTGCCCGGTTGAGGTGGCGCAAGCCCGGGCTAAATCGCGCTACAGCGCACCAGCGGTTGCCGCTACGCGGGGCTCGATCTGGGCGGGCAGGCTGAAATAGAACGTCGTGCCCTCGTCGGGGCGGCTGTCCGCCCACACCCGGCCGCCATGACGGGTAATGATCCGATGCACGATGGACAAGCCGATGCCGGTGCCTTCGAACGCCTCCTGCGGATGCAGGCGCTGAAATACGCCAAAGAGCTTATCGGCATAGCGCATGTCGAAACCGACGCCGTTGTCCCGCACGTAGTAGGCGATATCCTCACCTTGGCGCAGCGCACCCACTTCGATGTGGGGCGCATCACGGCCGGCGCTGAATTTGAAGGCATTGGACAGCAGGTTGATCAGCACCTGCTCGAGCAGCGCCCGGTCGCCGAAGCAATCCGGCAAATCCCCGACCTGCACGCTCGGCTGCCGTTCGCCGAGCGGCTCCTTGAGCCGCGCCACGGTCTGCAGCACGATCTCGCGCAGTGGGACCCGCAGACAGTGCAGAGGCTCGCGGCTGATGCGTGAAAAGTGCAGCAGATCATTGACGAGCTGAGTCATGCGGCTCGCGCCGGACCAGATCCGCTGCAGAATCCTGCGGCCTGGCTCCGGAACGCTCGAGCCGAACTCGGTGCGAAACATTTCGCAAAACCCTTCGACCGCGCGCAGAGGTTCACGCAGGTCGTGCGAGACGGAGTATGAAAAGGCCTCGAGATCGCCGTTGGCGATCTCGAGATCGCGCGTGCGCTCACGTACCCGCAGCTCGAGCTCCTCATTCGCCCGCCGCAACTGGGTGACGAGCGCTGCGGTCTCAAACGCGGTGGCGGCGGTGCGCGCCAGAATCTCGAGAGCCTTGAGTTGTCCGGGGCTGATGCGCTGTTGAGATCTCGCGGAGTTGAAGCCCAGGACTCCGAAGAATTTTCCGCCGGCGACGATCGGCAGGGCAACTCCAATCCGGGCGTCAAACGGATGCGCGAACAGCACGCGCGGATCGCCGTCCCCGGGCGCCTCAAGCTGCTTGCGCGCCTGATCCACCCAGCGCTCCCCGGACCCCTCAAGTAGCAGCGCTGCGCTCTCCAGCGATTCGGCGCCGGGCCCGGTCTTTCCTGCCAGGCGCAGCGCGCGACCATCGTCAGTTGGGACGAGCAGATACACTGCACTCACATGGCTGTGCTGACCTGCGGCCGCCAGCGTTCGCTCCACGACCTCACCGTGCTCAAGACCCTGAGTGATGGCCCGCGAGAGCTCGTGGATCGAAACGGACTCGCGCAGTTGGATATTCTCGAGCTGCAAGCTGCGCGTCGCCAGTGCTCGGGCGAGTACCGGCAGGATGTTATTCACCTTGAACGGCTTCAGCACATAGTCGAACGCGCCGGTTTTTAGTGCATCAACCGCGGTCGCGATCGTGCCCTGTCCGGTCATCACGACGCAGGCCAGTTCGCGGTCAATCTCGCGGCAGGCGCGCAGCAGCGCAATGCCGTCCATTTCCGGCATGGTGAGATCGGTCAACAGGAGGTCGAACGGCTGCCCTCGCAGTGCCGTGATCGCCTCATGCCCGGATGTGAACCCCTGAGTGAGATAACCCTCGTACTCGAGGGCGTCACACAAGGCCCGCATCAGGGCCGCCTCATCGTCTACGATCAGCAGTCTTGCCATGCGGCAGCGTACGGCTCGAGCGGGGCCGGTGGTCGCTCGCGGCGACCGGAGTGTGACCGGTGTCTCAATGGCTGACGAGGCCAAGGGAGTGAGCTAACCTTCGGGGGGCGACGGATCGCTCATCATTGCCACAGCTACAGGAGTGCGCCGGGAAACCCTCATGCTGCTTGTCGGGCGCCTACTCTGTATCGCCTTGAGCTGTGCGAGCGGCGCGGCGTGCGCCGCCGAATGCGCGGCACTGGTCGGGGAGTGGAGCGGGTTCACCGGGGGGACGGTCAGGCTGGAGCGCAATTACACCGTCCTCTACGACGGAAAGGCAGCGGGCCACTGGAGCTGCGTGGACGACGCTACCAGCAAGGCGAGCCTCACGTGGAACATTGGGGCGGTGGATTCGGTCAGCGTGTCGGGAGATCACTTAAGCGGCACGAACACGCAGGGCGTCAGCGTTTCGGCCGAGCGCCACGGCCTGCCTCATCCTGGAAAAACACAGAATCCCCCGGACGCGCCGCCAGTCC
>CATPBQ010000310.1 GCA_955652795.1 uncultured Steroidobacteraceae bacterium
CGATGCGCAGGTCGGGCTTGTCGGACCCGTAGCGGCGCAGGGCCTGCGCATAGGTGATGCGCGGGAAGGGATCGGCGAGCTCCGTCCCCAGCACTTCCCTGAAGAAGTGGCGCACCAGCTCTTCCATGAGTCCCATGATGCGGTCCTGGCGGAGGAACGAGGTTTCGATGTCGAGTTGGGTGAATTCCGGCTGGCGGTCGGCGCGCAGATCCTCGTCGCGGAAGCAGCGCACGATCTGGTAGTAGCGATCGAAACCCGCAATCATCAGCAGCTGCTTGAAGATCTGCGGCGATTGCGGCAGCGCGAAGAACTTGCCCGGATGGGTCCGGCTCGGCACCAGGTAATCGCGCGCGCCCTCGGGCGTCGCCTTGGTGAGCATCGGGGTCTCGAGGTCGATGAAGCCGTGTGTGTCCAGAAAGGCGCGCATCGAGCGGGTGAGGCGATGGCGCAGCCGCAGGCGCTGGCTCATGACCTCGCGACGCAGGTCAAGATAGCGATAGCGCAGCCGCACCTCCTCACCGACCTGCTCATCCAGTTGGAATGGCAGCGGCTCGGAGCGATTCAGCAGCTCAAGCTCCCGCGCTACGAGTTCCACGCCTCCGGAGGCCAGGTTCGGGTTCACCGTGCCGGTGGGCCGCTCGCGCACCCGCCCTGTCACCCGGACCACGAACTCGTTGCGCAGGCGCTCGGCTTCCCCGAAGACCGTGGCGGCGCCGGGGTCAAACACGATCTGCAGCAGCCCCTCACGATCGCGCAGATCGACGAAAATGACCCCGCCGTGATCGCGCCGGCGGTGCACCCAGCCGGCCACGGTGACCTCCTGGCCGAGGTGCTGCTCGTTGACCTGTCCGCAGTAATGTGAGCGCATGAGGCGCGCGATGTTACCAAAAGCCGCCCCGGCCCCCGCAACCGAAGCTCAATTCCCTGGCATCTCCAGCACTGCGGCCCCCTGCAGCGCCCCGCTACGCAGCCGCTGCAGGGCGAGATTCGCGTCGCTGAGCGCAAAGCGCTGCACCCTGGCCACCAGGCCCATGCGCGTGGCCAGAGCGAGGAATTCCTGCCCGTCGGCGCGGGTGAGATTCGCGACCGACGACACCGAACGCTCGCCCCACAGCAGCCGGTACGGAAACGCCGGCACATCGCTCATGTGAATGCCGGCGCATACCACGCGCCCGCCGGGACGTACGCAGGCGAGCGCGGCGGGAATGAGCGCGCCGACGGGCGCAAACACAATGGCGGCATCGAGCCGCTCGCCCGGCCGCTCGTCAGAGCCGCCGGCCCACACCGCGCCGAGTTCGCGCGCGAAGCGCTGGCCGGCTGCATCCCCCGGGCGCGTGAACGCGAACACGCGCCGGCCCTGCCCTCGGGCCACCTGGGCGAGCAGGTGCGCCGCGGCGCCGAAGCCGTAGAGGCCGAGGTTGCGCGCCACGCGCGCGACACGGTAGGCGCGATAGCCGATCAGTCCCGCGCACAGCAGCGGCGCCAGTTCAGCGGCGGCCGCCGGGCCCGGCAGCGCCAGGCAGTAGCGCGCATCGGCGAGCACCTCCTGCGCGTAGCCCCCGTCGCAGCTGTACCCGGTGAAGCGCGCCCGCTCACACAGATTCTCGCTTCCGGCGCGGCAGTATTCGCACGCGCCGCAGGTGTAGCCGAGCCACGGCACGCCCACCCGATCGCCGATGTGAAACTGCGTGACCTCAGGTCCGAGGGCGGCGACGATGCCGACGATCTCGTGCCCCGGTGTCACGGGGAAGCGGATGTCCGGCAGCTCATTGTCGAGCAGATGCAGATCCGTGCGGCATACGCCGCAGGCCTGCACTTTGAGCCGCAGCTCCTGCCCGCGCGGCGGCGGCAGGGTCACCTCGGCCGGCGCGAGCGCCGCGCCCGGCGCCACCAGGCGCATCGCCTTCATGGCGGCCGTGCCTGCGGCCGGCCCTCGGGCCACGGCTCCTCAGGCGGCGGGTTTCGCCAGCTGGGCTTTGACCGCGTCCGCACGGGGAGCATGAGCATGGGGGACCACCACACCGCAGGTGATGATCATTTTCATGGCCTCATCCACCGACATGTCGAGCGCCACCACCTGCCGGCGCGGCACGACCACCAGGTAGCCGGCGGTGGCATTGAGCGCTGCGGAGATATACACCGCCGCGTGCGGCTCGCCCATCTTGTCGCTGATTTCCGGAACATCCTCCGCGGTGAGGAAGCCGATGCTCCAGGCCCCCGCACGCGGGTACTCCACCATCACGACCTGGCGAAAGGAGTTGGATTGCGAGAAGACACTTTCGGTGAAGCTCTTGACGCCGCCGTACACCGTGCGCACCAGCGGGATGCGATTGAGCAGGTCCTCGCCCCACACGACCAGGCGCCGGCCGATGAGGTTCGTGACCAGAAGTCCTGTCAGCAGCAGCACGATCAGTGCGAACAGCGCCCCGATCCCGGGGAGCGAGAAGCCCACCAGCGCCTCGGGTCGGTAGGTGGACGGCAACAGCAGCAGCGTGCGATCCATGATACGCAACATGAAACTCACCACCCAGATGGTGGCGAGTATCGGCAGCCATACCAGCACCCCGGCGACCAGGTAGCGCCGCACGCTCCATTTTTTTTTGGCGCCGCCGTTCATGGCTAGCGCCGCCGCCGGCGCGCGCCTTTGGCTGTCGAGGGCCG
>CATPBQ010000311.1 GCA_955652795.1 uncultured Steroidobacteraceae bacterium
ATCTATGGTCTGGCGGCTGGAATCTGGACCCGCGACGTCAGCAAGGCACACGCCCTGGCTGCGCGCCTCAAGGCCGGCACGGTGTGGATCAACTGCTTCAACATCTTCGATGCCGCGTTGCCGTTTGGCGGCTATAAACAGTCCGGCTGGGGCCGGGAGATGGGAGAGGCAGTTCTCGACAACTATCTGGCCACCAAGGCGGTGACGATCAGTCTCTGATTTGCTTGCTCAATCGCAAAGGAGACCCCGCTTCGGCGGGGTCTCCTTCAATGGCGCGGCAAACCTCCTCGCGGACGACGGGCACGTATCACGTCACCTACCGGCATAGGTTAAGGCGATTGTGTTTACGACCCGACTCACGCCGGTCGCTTCGTGGGCGACCGATTCGGCAGTGTCGCGCTGCAAGTCGGTAGCCATCTGACCAGTCAGATACACGCCACGATCAAGAGTCTGCACATAGACCTGATTGGGCGGTCCCAACGCCGGATGTTGATTCAACAGTGCCCGTACCTCGGCCGTGATCGTCGCGTCGCCGGGGCATCCGCGGGATCCGCACTTGCTGTATGCGCTGTATGCGGCACACCCGGGAAGAGTGCCCGTGAGGATGATGAAGAAGGCCAAAACGTAGAGTGGTTTACACCTTGTCATTTGAACCCTGCTGCGCACGGCCCGCGATTGGCCGAGCGTGCACGGACGACCGCAGTTAGGTCGGCTGGCGCCGGAACAGTGGGGAAAAAAAAGGAGCGGCCTCAGAGGCGGGGGCGGTGACTTCGGGATGCTGAGCGGGGTCTGATACCGTTGCCGTCCTTAAAACCAGTTGCCATCCTCGGCATTGCCTTCATCCTTGATCGCGCTGCCATCCTGGCAGCGCAGACACGCTCAGAACCTTCGGATCACATCTCTTCCTCCGCCTCGAGGCCGTTAAAGACGCGTCAGACCGTGTGGGGGGTCATCTCGGACGACGCGAATTGGGTTGCCCGTTTGTGCTCGTGCATTGCCTGCTTGGCGCCCGTGAGCAGTTCGTCGATGCCCACGGGACGCCGTGAATTGAAGTGCGCGACTCCTACGCTCAGCGACAGCCCCGGAAGATCCCTGCTTCGCGTTTGAGGCCTCCCGGCGCGCAGCAGGATCGCGCTGCGCGAGGCGTACTCCGGACTCGTCGTCAGTGCGGCGAACTCCGCGCCGCTCAGCCGGCCGATGACCTCATAGACTCCATAGCTGGGGAACAGATCGCGTATGAAGTTGCCCATCTGCCGTATCAGGACATCGCCCGCGCAGCGGCCGATGGTGTCAGTGATCCGCGCCAGATCGTTAACCTCGAAGCAGATGAGGTGGGCGGAGTGCCCATCGCGGGTTGCGACGTCGAGCAGCCGCGTGCCGGTCTGCATAAAGCCACGCCAGTTACACAAACCGGTGAGATCATCCATTAGCGCCACACAGCGCAATGCCTGCACCAGGTGTAGCAACGCTTTCAGCTGCAGCGAGACTCGCTGTCCCTTGGTCAGTCCCTGACAGCGCAGCAGCTCCGACAACAGGCGCCTGATGCGAGCATCATCACCTTGCATGGCGGCGGCACGCAGTTGGCCGGCGAATTCTGCATTGTGGGCTCGTAGTGCGCCTTGTTCGGCAGACCGCGAGACCAATGCGGCTTCCATGGACTTCTTCACGCAGCCAGACAACCTGGGGCGTAAGCATAATGGCTCAGCACTGGCGGTGTGACGGCACCGACCCCCGTTCGGCGTCGGCTGACAACCGATTGCCGCGTAGGGGACTTCCTACAGTGATCCCGAGGCAGTACCGTTGGCATGCCCGACAAGGCCTTGCGCGCTTCTTCTCCGCTAGGCATTGCATGGCTGGTTCTACATACTGAAACTGAAAGCGATGGCGATCTGCGAGCCGCCGCACCCGCAGTCACGTGCCCGCGATCCGTCGAGGGTCACTAACGGCCTCAGCGGCAGGTCAAGGAGAGAGTCCATGACTTCAGTGCACGTGTTGCCACCCCTTCCCTACGCAAACGACGCACTCGAGCCGGTGATTTCCGCCGAGACGCTCTCATTCCATTACGGCAAGCATCACAAGGACTATGTTGTCAAGCTCAATCAGCTGGTGGAGGGCACGCCCTTTGCGGGTCTTTCTCTTGAGAGCCTGATCGTGCGCACGGCGGGGAAAGCGAAGCACGCGGCAGTCTTCCACAATGCGGCTCAGGCCTGGAATCACGCGTTTTACTGGCACAGCCTCACGCCGAAAACCGGCACTGACATTCCGACCGCCCTCAACGAGAAGATCCGAGCCTCATTCGGCACCCTGGCCACACTCAAGGAACAGCTCGCGAAGGCGGCGATCGAGCAGTTTGGATCAGGCTGGGCGTGGCTCGTCCTGGATGGCTCGGACCTGCGGGTGATCAACACCAGCAACAGCGACGACCCCCTGCCGAAACACCTCAAACCTCTGCTGACGATCGACGTCTGGGAACACGCCTACTATCTCGATTATCAGAACCGGCGCGCGGACTACGTGCATGCGGTCCTGGACCAGCTGATCAACTGGGAGTTTGCCGCGGGAAATCTCGCCTGAGCGGACGGCGCAGCGCGCTGCCGCGTCACGAGGAGGGCATGTGCGCCGTTGCCCTCGCGTTCTGTAGCCCAAGTCCTACGTTTCTTCAGTCGCCCTCCCGATCGACGGCTATCCTTGTGCGGTGGATAGTCGAGTGCGCCGTCAAACAGTCCGGGCGCGGCAGTTCGGCGGCGCGAGTCCATCCGGGAGCAACCAGCGAGGCTGCCATGCTTCACTACGCGGCAGTGTTCTTCATTATCGCGATCGTCGCGGCCATTTTTGGCTTCGGCGGATCGCCGCCGGTGCCGCCGGAATTGCCAAGGTGCTGTTCGTGCTGTTCCTGATCGGTGCGGTGATCGCACTGGTTCTGGGTCGGCCATGGGCCTAGGCTCCACGCTCAACCTTTAACACGCTCAACCTTTAAAAGGAGGTACCCACCATGGAACCGACAGCCAATGATCTCGACCGCGAGCTTCGTCACGATGGCAAGACCATCAAGGGCGCTGCGCGCGACGCGGCCCGCCAGGCGCGCGTGGCAGCCAATCTGGAGGTGCGCAAACTGATTGCCGACGTCGAGGATCTGGTTCGGCGCGTGGGCGACGCTGCAGACCCTGAGCTGGCCCGCCTGCGCGCCAAGGTCGAAAGCACGGTCGCTACGACCATGAAAGCGATCTCAGACGGTACGGATCAGGTGCAGCGCCAGGCCAAAGAAGCGCTCGAGGCGGGTGACCGTTACGTGCGTGATCAGCCGTGGGAAGCGATCGGCATTGCCGCGGTAGCCGGACTCGTCATCGGTTTCCTGGTCGGACGCCGCTGACCGACCCGCTGACACGACCGAGCGCCTCACCGCTCTCGGTCGTGTGAGCGGACAGCACGCGCGTCGCCAGATTCCGGACAACGGGCAGGTCACCCAGTCGCATGCGCAAGCTGATTCTGACCGCGTTGGCAATTGGATTTGGCGCGTGGTACGCGGGCCGGCTCAGCCGTAGTGCGCGGGCGCGTCGCCAGTACCAGCGCGAGGAAACCGAGCGCTGGGAAGGCGAGGGCGGTGCTGTGCCCTGAGTGGACGACACGCTCGCGTCGAGGTGCCCGGACCTCCCTCGCGGGCGATCGCGGTATCATGTATTCAGCGTGGAGCATCGCCCGCGACCAGGTGTCGCGGCACCGGCCCCCAGTCTCATGCCTCGGTCATCGACCATGAATTCAGCCGCTGCTCGCCAGATGATGCTGGTCGCGTTACTGCTGGCGACCGTGCTCGGACTGTTCGTGGCTGCCGAGCTGGGACAACGCAAGCTGGAAGACGTAAGGCGACAGGTGGAAAGGGGCGCGCAACGTGAGCGCGCGCCGGCGGAGGTTCTGCAGCTGCTGAGCCAGGCCGAGAGCAGTCAACGCGGCTCCATACTGCTGGGCGATGCCGGATACCTTGAGCCCTACCAGGAATCCGTCCGCAGAATCCCTCAAGCGCTGCGTCAGCTCAACCAGGCGTTCGCGACCGCCGACGCGCCGGTACGCGCGGACGTTGAGCAGGTCGAGCGGCTGAGCAACGCAAAGCTGGTGGAGATGGCAGAGACGCTGAAACTCTACCGCCAGCACGGGCCCAGCGCAGCCCTTGACCTGATTCGTACTGATATCGGCAAGTGGACCATGACGCAGCTCTCGCAACGAGTGCGCGAGATCCAGGCACGGGAAACGGACAACATCCTTGCCGCGAGCCGTTCGGGACGAATCGACCGGTGGATAAACCTTGCGATCACCAGTACTGCGCTGGTGGCCAGTGTGTTCCTGGTGCTGCTGCTGTGGCGTCTGGTCGTCAGCTACGTCCATTCCAAAGAGCGCGAGACTGAGGATCTCGCCGAGCGCGGCACCGAGCTGGAGCTGCTGGTGAAGCGCCGCACCGAGGAACTGTCGCAACTCTCGACGCATCTTCAGTCGCTGGCCGAGCAGGAACGGTCAGCTCTGTCACGCGAACTGCACGATGAGCTCGGGGGGCTGCTGGTGGCCGCCCGGATGGACGTCTCCTGGCTCGAGGATCGTGTGGCCACCAGCGATCCGGAAGTACAGGCGCATTTCAAGCGGGTGCAGGACGCGCTGCTGGCCGGGGTCGATGTCAAGCGTCGGGTCGTTGAAAATCTGCGTCCGACCCTGCTCGACAACCTTGGGCTCTTTCCGGCCTTACGCTGGCTGGTAGCCGATACCTGCGGACGCGCGGGACTGAAGTGCACCGAGCGATATCCCCCGGAGGAACTCAGCCTCACTCCGGAGGCGTCGATTGCCGTATTTCGAATCGTGCAGGAGGCACTGACCAACATTCTCAAGCATGCACAGGCGCGCAACGTCGAGATTTCCATCGAGTCGCGGCACCAATCGTTGATCGTCCGCATCCGGGACGACGGCGTCGGACTGCCGCTCGAAGCGCTGCAGGCGCTCAGATCGCACGGCCTGGCGGCGATGCGCCATCGTGCCGTAGCGCTCGGAGGTCAGTGGCACGTGCCTCGCACCGCAGGTGGTGGCACGGAGATCGAGGTCCGCCTGCCGCTGGAAAAAATCCTCGCGACGACTGCAGCAGCGCCTTCAGCCCAGGGGGCAACCGCCGCGGCGGGTTAGGCGCCCCGGGCTGCGCGTTCTTTGGCAAAGCCACGCAGCAGCGATGGCAGGCGAAAGTAGTCGCGGGATTTGTCCAAAAACGCTTCGACGCCGAATGACTCGGCCTCATGTCGATATTCTGGCAGGCCGAAGTTGGTCAGAATTATCACCTTCGGTCGATGACCGCCGCGGGCGAGGGAGCGCAACACGCCGAAGCCCGAGCCGGTGCGCAGGTGCAGATCGAGTATCACCACGTCGGGGCGGGAGCCCTTTATGCTTCCGAGCGCACCGGCTTCCGTATCAACGGTCTCGATCAGGTCCACGTCAGGCAGGCGTCGGATCAGCTCTGTCAGCCTCGCCGCCAGCAATGACGAGTCCTCGGCCAACAAGACACGCAAACAGGGGTTATTCGGCATAATCGCTGCGGCCGGTACGATCCGGCGTAAGTGATTGCACGCCGGCGACCTGGTCATGGGCCAAGCGTAAGCAGCCGGCGCCCCGGCGGCTGCCGGCGCGTATCTTTGCCGCCTGTCAGTGATCGCCCACTGGAGCGGCTGGCCTACTGAACCAGGCCGTTGCGCAGCGCGTACGCCGTGAGGTCGGCATTGGTGTCGAGGTTCATTTTCTCGAGGACCCGCGCCCGATAGGTGCTGACGGTCTTGACGCTTATGAAAAGCTCCTGGGCTATCTCCGAAACGCTGCGTCCCACGGCAAGCTTGCAGAGAATCTGGAACTCGCGCTGTGAGAGCCCAGCGTGCAAGGGCTGATCGGTCGGCTCATCGAGGGCGCTGACGAGCATTTCGCTCAGTGTGGCGCTTACGAAACGACGCCCGGCGAGTACGGTATGAACAGCCCGCATGAATTCCTCGGGCGCCTGGTCCTTGGCGAGATAACCGAACGCGCCGGCCCGCAGGACGTTGATCGCATATTGTTTCTCTGAAAAGCCGCTCATCACGAGAACGCGAGTATTGGGATGGCCCGAGCGAATATGCCGCAGGATGTCGATGCCACTGCGATCCGGCATATTGATGTCGAGGATGACGAGGTCCCATTGACCGTTGCGCAGCTCCTGCAGCGTTTCCTCGCCGGTGCCCGTCTCCGCAATCGGGTCGATCGAACGGTCCTGCTCCAGGTAATGCCGGAGCCCGGTCCGCATCATCGCGTGATCGTCCGCAATAAGTACGCTTGCCATTCATCCTCCCGTTGGCATCGGTGCCAGATCCGAGGGTCGGCCCTCTGTGATGGTCACAGTATCGGCTCCCCTGAGGCCCGCACCGTACGCCAGTCGCCTGATCGTCTGTAGGCCAAATCTTACAAAGTCCTACGGGCCCCCGCCACGCTGCATGGTCAAGTTCCAGCTCAAGAATCGCGTCCGTCAATGCTGCGCC
>CATPBQ010000312.1 GCA_955652795.1 uncultured Steroidobacteraceae bacterium
GAGCGGCGATTATTCCACGGGACAGGTCAACGCGCAGATGAGATCGCCGATCGTAGCCTCGACCGGCGAGCTGAGCCGGCGCGGCTCACCCGCGCAGGTCGGCTGCGATCGACAGCATCAGCGCCCGGGCAGGAAGCAGATAGTAGGATTGGTCGCCGAACTCGCTGGCGGTCACCGGATCGCGCCGGTTGGTCAGGTTTTGACCCTGGACCGCGATCGTGTACTGCCGCAGGCGCAGCCCCAGGCGCGCGTCGACCGTCACGTATCCGCCTGCCGCAGCCGTGTTCAGGCGATCGAGGAAGCGCCGCCCGATGTAGGCGGCCTGGGTAGCCAGCTGCAGTCCGCCAAAACCTGAGACTTGCAGGCCAAGGGCTGCAATGTTGTGAGGCGACAGGTTGAGCTGGTGCCCATCAAGCTGTACGGGGGTTCCTGACTCGATCGTCATCGTGTTACCGAAGCGCGTGTCGTGATAGCTGTACGCCACAGTCAGGACCGTGCCGGGCATTGCATGCCAACGCAACTCGGTCTCGGCACCCACAAAGCGCTCACGGCCCGCGTTGACCATGACGGGGGCTGCGCTTGCGTCGGTCTGATTCACGACGAGATTGGCAAAATTGAGTTTAAAGGCCGCGATTTCCCAATCGACAGCTCCGGCGAGAGTCTTGACGCGCAGGCCGCCCTGGTAACCGTCGGCATTCTCCGGGTGCAGGATGGTGGCGTTCACGTCCGGGCCGAAATCGATGGCGGCCGGCTTGAACGTGTTGCAATACTGAGCGAAGAGAATCCCGCGCTGCGGGCCCTCCGCAGCGCCCCAGATCCGCAACGTCGCACCGAGGTCGCCGCTCACCCGCAGGTGGTTGTGCGAGTCGGTAAAATAGCGGTCATTGGCCCGGTCGATCGTATCTGCATGCGTCGCCACCCGGTGCTCGTGAGTGTCGTTGAGCCTCAGGCCCCCGAGAACGCCGAATCTGTCGTGAGGGTTCCAGTCGAGTTGCGCATACAGGCCGCCGAACTCGCGACGGTCATCGAGCCCGTTGATCTCGTCGACATGCCGGGAGGTGCTCGGGGACGGTGTCACGCCGCCATCGAGCGGCGCCACATACGCAAAATTCCGGCTCTGCTGCGTTCCATCGCCCGAGAGCCAATCCAGGCCCGTGGTCAGACTGAGCGAACCCGACAGCGGGATGGAGACAAACGAGTCGAAATAGAGCTCCCGTACCCTGCGATCCTGGTTGAAGCCATCGGCATTGTTGCCGTCTGCGCCGATCGCCAGCTGCCGCCGCAGGAAGCCGCGTACATCGTGGGTCGTCGAGCTCGTGTACGAGAGCAGCATCCGCCATTCGCCGTAGCGCAGCGCCCTGTCAAAGCTCATGGCCAGATGCGTGCGATGCTCGACGATAGCGGAATCGGCGGGATTGAAGTTGCCATCGAGCGCAGTACGGGTCGTCAATGAGGTCCGCTCGCGAAGCACCGGACTCGTCGGCAGCTGCGTCTGCGCCAGGTATTCGACGTCGACTCCCCCGTTGCCGCCCAGGAGGGGAGCGGCGGCGCGGTACAGCCCGTGCGCGCGGTCAAACCCCTGATCGCGCCCGGTGAGCCGCGTGCGCGCACCATCAAGAAGCAGCGAATGGCGATAGGATCCGATCAGTGGCAACGCCGTGGACAACGAACCCGCCGCGCTGGAGCGGCTGCCGCCGGCGATGCTCAGCTCGTTGGCGCTCTCGCCGGCCGGATAGCGGATCACGTGGATCACGCCGACGAAGGAAGTGGCGCCAAACATGACCGGCGCCGCCCCTTTCATGATCTCGATGCGCTCGACGTCGTTGAGATCCAGTGCCGGAATCGCCGGGTTGAACGCACCGCCCCAGGGCACACCGTCGACCACGAGCAGGAAGGCGTCGAACTCGTGCAGTCCCCACAATGACGGCACGCTGCCCGCGGGGCCGGAGTCACCTCCCGGGGGAGCGTCGACACCCGCGACCGTTGCGAGCGCCGTGCGCAGATCGGAAGCGCCCAGGCGGCGAAGATCCTCGCCATGAATGACCATCAGCGAGGCCGGCACGTAGTCGATCGCTGCGGACAGGCGCGTCGCGGTGATCTGCACCTCGCGTAAGGGGACTCCTGAAACGCCCTGTGCCTGTTCAGCGGCGTGCGCGAAGTTCGCTCCACAGCCGAGCAAAGGCACTACCGTCAGGAGCCGCGATACCCGGGGCGACGCGACCAATCCTCTCATTGGGGCACTGAGGTTACGTCGGTGAGGCGCAGCACCTCATCGAGCACCATCAGGTCTTCGCGCGCGTGGACGACCAGCACCGCGACGGCCGAGTCGGGTGCGGAGATCACGCGATCCGGCACTGAGGGTTGATCGGCATCGCCGCTCAGGCGCAGTCCGGTGAACTCCAGGGTGCCGGCCACGTCGGCACGCACGCACGCGCTGTTCTCACCGATTCCTCCGGTGAACACGAGCGCATCGATACCCCCGAGCACACCGGCCATGGAACCTACGGCGCGGCGCAGGCTCAACACGAATCGATCGTAGGCGAGTCGCGCCCGCGGCGCCCCTGCCGAGGCGGCCTCGAGCACCCGACGCAGGTCCGGGGAAACGCCGGACACCCCAAGCAGGCCGGAGCGAGTCTCGAGCACATCGAGCAAGTCCTTCACGCCGACCCCATGGCGCGACTGAAGGTGCAGCAATAGCCCGGCATCCACCGAGCCGCAGCGGGTCGCCATCATCACTCCCTCGAGCGGCGAGAATCCCATCGTGGTGTCGACGGATTGGCCTTGCGCAAGCGCGGTCACCGAGCAGCCACTGCCCAGATGACAAACAATCATCCGCCGCGGCGTCAGGCCGAGTAAGGCACGCGTGCGCAGCAGCGAATAGCCGATACTCAGTCCGTGAAATCCGAAGCGGCGTAGTCCCCAACGCTCGCTCCATTCGTACGGCAGCCCGTAACCCGCAGCCGCTTCGGGCATGCCGGCATGAAAGGAGGTGTCGAACGCGGCCACCTGAGTCGCCGCGGGAAACTGCTGGCTCACGGCATCGATCCCTGCGAGTGCGGGCGGCATGTGGAGCGGATCGATGTCGGTGAGCGATTCGAGCGCAAGCCGAACTTCGCGATCGACGACGACTGCGTTACGGAACTGTGTGCCGCCGTGCACGACGCGGTGTCCAACGGCGTCGAAGCCGCAGACCTCGCCAAGCGTCGCACGCACCTGTTGCGCCCGGCCGTCGCTGTCGCGCGCGCTCCACTGCTGCTGCCCGGACTGCATCGTCGTGCGATCGCGTCCCTCGAGTAGCGTCCACTTGAGTGTGCTCGATCCGGCATTCAGCACGAGTACGCGCACGTCACCGTCCCGTTTTCTTGACGTGCCGGAGAGAATAGCGGACAACGCGCCTTCGGGTTCGACAAGACGACGCCGGAACAACAGCGCATACTAAAGTGGAAATGGATAGCGCAGAGGGGAGCGGTGCGATGGCGCCGGCGTCAGAGCGTGAGCTCGGGCTGATCGATGCGTGGTGGCGGGCCGCCAATTACGTCTCGGTGGGTCAGATCTACCTGCGCGAAAACCCGCTGCTTACCGAAGCCCTTTCCCCCGCGCACATCAAGAGCATGCTCCTCGGTCACTGGGGAACCACCCCGGGCCAGAATTTCATCTATGCGCATCTCAACCGCATCATTCGCGCCCACGACTTGAACATGATCTACATCTCCGGCCCAGGTCATGGCGGACCGGCACTTGTGGGCAATGCGTATCTCGAGGGAACCTACAGCGAGGTCTATCCCGAGATCTCCGCAGACGCCGCCGGCCTCAAGAAGCTGTTCAGGCAGTTCTCTTTCCCCGGTGGTATTCCGAGCCACGTTTCGCCCGAATGCCCCGGTTCCATTCATGAGGGCGGAGAGCTCGGCTACTCGCTCAGTCACGCCTTCGGCGCGGTACTCGACAACCCGGATCTCATGGTCGCCTGTGTGGTCGGTGATGGCGAAGCGGAAACCGGACCGCTCGCGACCGCCTGGCATTCCAACAAATTCCTGAATCCGGTCACGGATGGCGTGGTAGTGCCGATTCTGCATCTGAACGGCTACAAAATTGCCAATCCCACGATCCTGGCGCGCATTTCCCGGACCGAGTTGCGACAACTGCTGGAAGGCTGCGGGTGGGCACCCATTCTTTTTGTCGCCGGCCAGGAGCCGCAGCCGATGCACCGGCTCATGGCCGACGCACTCGACACGGTTGTCGCTCGCATCCGGGAGATTCACGAGGACGCGCGTGTCAGGGGCAACCGCGCGCGCCCGCGCTGGCCGATGATCGTGCTCGAAAGCCCCAAGGGCTGGACAGGGCCCAAAGAGATCGACGGGCAGCGCATCGAGGGCACCTTCAGAGCCCATCAGGTTCCGCTGACCGACCCACGCAGCAATCCTGCCCACCTGCGCCAGCTCGAGAGCTGGCTGCGCAGTTACCGGCCGCAGGAGTTGTTCGACGAACACGGCCGGCTGCGGCTGGAATTGCGCGCCCTCGCGCCTGCGGGCGAGCGCCGCATGAGCGCCAATCCACACGCCAACGGCGGCCTGCTGCTGCACGACCTGCACCTGCCTGAGTTTCAGGCCTACGCAATCGAGGTGCCCGGCCCGGGTGCAGTGGAGGCCGAAGACACACACGTGCTGGGGAGCTATCTGCGCGACGTGATCAGATTGAACGCGACGCGCAGGAACTTTCGCATCTTTGGACCCGATGAGACGATCTCGAACCGGCTCACTCCAGTGTTCGAAGCGACCGCCCGGCAGTGGGA